>CALXVK010000028.1 GCA_944391975.1 uncultured Clostridia bacterium | reverse complement strand
GAAATAGAAGGGGCAAAATATGATTTTAAAGAAATAACTTTATTAAGTATTGCAACTAGTATAGATGCATTAGCAGTGGGGATAATGTTTGCAATGTTAGATACAAATATTTATTTTGCATGTTTTATTATAGGAATTATTGCTTTAATTTTATCTTTTTTGGGAGTAATTATGGGAAACTTATATGGAGCAAAACATAAAAAAAAGGCAGAAATAATAGGTGGAATAATTCTAATAATACTAGGAATTAAATTTTTATTTGTATAAAAGAAAAATCCCCGTTAGCGCAGAGCCAAACGGGGATGTCGAACAGTTGCAGTGGTGGTTATGGAGTTGTTCTCCTTTGATGCAATCTCCAGAGAGCAAGAACCACGATGGCAATCAACCAGATAAACCACCAGAACACGAAGTCCTGTAGGCGGTAGTTGGTCATAATGAAAAGGTAAATGAATACCTTCCTTGCCCACCACAGGATGATGGCTGCCCATCTGAGAGGTTTGACATTTCTGCCGACACCTCCAGAGGAAAGCGCGATGGTATTCGTGTACAAGCCACGAATGTAAACCACCACGATTACCCAAAAGGCAATCAGTGAGGCGAACCAAACCAGGAATGCGAGTCTATCCCAACCGCTTCCTACAACCTTCACAACAAGGTTGTTGAAAACGTTGAGAGTAACGTTGATCCTGGAGTTGGTGATTCCAGGAATCGTTGCACAGATTGCCGTAACCAGTGCACACAGTACAAAGATCACGGTGTGCCCGATTCTCAGAACGCCCAAGGACAAGCGCATCGGCTTCTGAGCGAGTGGATCCGGATCTTTTACGATCAGGAACGGTTCAACCCTCTGGGCGAACGCATTATCCACTGCACAGAGGTAGCTGACAAGGCCCTGAATGGTGATAGCTGCAATTTTGCGTACAGGCATCAGGAAAAAGGCCATTGCAATGATTATCGCCCTGTGGTCAGTGCTCATGTATCCTTTGTCAGTCAACATGATGACCAGAGCACCTGAGATCAGAAGAATGCAGACCATAAAGGTCAGCTCTCCGAACTCAAAGGTGAAGTTCGCCTTTCGATCGACTTCGGGTTTTGCACGCGCGAAGTCCATGGCAAAAAAGATTACTGCAGCTAAGAAAATGACTGCGACTAAGATGTTAAACAACATTTTTTCTTCCTCCTTTTAGAACAGGACGGCTATGAGAGCCGCCACAATGATGACAACAAAAATAAGTTTTCCCCACCATTTGAGGACGCTCCATGCGAACGCGATGATAGCAGGAAGGAACATACCGAAGATAAATCCTCCGATAAGTCCAATGACTCCCGCAATTACTCCGAACGCACACAGTGCATAGCAGATGACAAGGCCAATGATGATGCCAAGGATCACCCGAATGACCCAAATCCATTTGATACTGGTCAACGTAGTTCCAGCACTACGCAGAATACCAGTCGCGGAAACTGCTAACAGGATGAATACTACCAAAAAAATCAAAAAAATAATCTGTTCGAACATAATGTTCTCCTTTCTGCCCATTTTGGGCTCTAAAGATTTATTTCAATGTGCTATCTATATTAAAGTTTAGGTCCCCCCAAACATTATTTTAATTATATCAAACTTAACATAACTTGTAAAGTTTGAGTTGACACTATAAAAAAATGATGCTAAAATAAAAAATATTTTAACATCATTTACTAATTTTTTTATTTCAATAAAAAATTATTAATAATCTGAGATTTATCTCCTTTTCTTTTTTGGTATAATTATTATCGAAACTATTAATAAAACTAACCCAATCGCTAAAAAATATGAAGCATAATTATTAGCACTATAAACGGTATTTCCAGCTACTAGTGGTATAGTATATGTTTTATTATTTAAAGAGTAAGTTATTTCTCCAAGTGTACTTCCAACATATATAGGTGCTGAAACATTATCATTTAAATTAATTTCATAAGTTAGATTTTCCTCAAAATCATTTTGTATAAAATCAGAAATTTCTTCACCAGTTTTTAATTCTACAGTATTTGATTCATCTTTTGCATTTGGAATCTCAATTGTTTCAACAGATGTATTTTTTTCAACTAAAACTTGATTTGAAAAATTGTCATATCCAAAAATTAATAAATTTCTAGCATCTGAAAAACGGTTAGCAGATGAACTCGCGTTTAATACAACAGCTGTTAAATAAACTCCATCTTTTTCTGCAAAACAAACTAAACAATTTCCTGCTTGAGATGTAAATCCAGTTTTTCCGCCAAGAGCATATTCATAATAATATCTACTATTTTCATTTATTAGAGCATCCGTATTTGTTAAAACTCTATCTGATTCAGGATGAAGTTCTGTTGCAGGTATCGTATAACTCACAGTTTCAATAATATCTTTAAAAGTTTCATTTTCAAAGCAATATTGTGCTATAATTGCTAAATCTTTAGCAGTTGTATAATGATTTTCATTATGCATACCATTTGCATTCATAAAATTTGTATTTTCACATCCTAATTCAATTGCTTTTTCATTCATTAGTTCTGCAAATTCTTCAACTGTTCCTGAAATATGCTCTGCTAAAACATTAGCAGCTTCGTTTGCAGAAGCGAGCATTAATGCATATAATAAATCTTCTACAGTAAATTCTTCACCAGCAACTAATCCTGCATTTGTATACCCACTAGGAACAGTGTCTACTGCTTGTTGACTAACAATAGCAGTTTCATCAAGATCACAATTTTCGATTGCAAGGATTGCAGTCATAATTTTTGTTGTACTTGCAGGATAAAGCTTTTCTGTACTATTTTTTTCATATAAAATATTTCCACTTTCATTTTCAATAAGAACTGCAGCTTGAGAATCAAGAGAAAGACTATCCTGAACTAAGCTTTCAGCATTAACAATATATGTATTTATTACAAAACAGAAAATAAATAAAAAAATCAATAAGATTTTTATAATTTTTTTCATTTTAAAATCCACCTCTTAAAAATTATACTATCTAGTTTATATTAAAATTAACTTATTTTCAATATAAATTTTAACATGTTAATTTATATAAAATAAAACTTAAAAATATATGAATTTATTTGAAATAAAAAGGAGATAAAAAATGAATAAGAAAAATATAATAATTTTTATAATAATTGGAACTGTTTTAATAGTTATTTTTATAAAAAATAATTTAAATGATACGAAAGAATATAATATAAATTTAGAAAATTTTGTAACAAATTCAGAAAACAATACATATGAGGAAAATATACAAATTGATGAGTCAATAAAAGTTCATATAACAGGAGAGATAAATAATCCAGGATTAATTGAACTGACATCAGGTGATAGAATTTTAGATGCTATAGAAAAAGCTGGAGGAACAACAAGTATGGCTGATACATCTAAAGTAAATTTGGCATATATTTTATCTGATGGAGAAAAAATATATATTCCGAGTATTAATGATGAAGAAGGAGTTGAATACATTCAAAATACGTCAGAAAATGTAAAAATAAATATAAATACAGCAACACAAGAAGAATTAGAAACATTAAATGGAATAGGAGAATCAACAGCTCAAAGTATTATAGAATATAGAGAAGAAAATGGAAGATTTTCCTCGCCAGAAGAATTAAAAAATGTTTCAGGGATAGGTGATAGTAAATATGAAAAGATCAAGGATGATATTTGTGTAAAATAATCATTTATTTTACGTGTAATTATTTAAAAAATTAAAGTGATAAACTATTGAAAAAAATAGATTAATAGTATAAAATTTCTAAAAAGTATTTTTTACTTTAAAATTTAAAGAAAGGGGGATTATTATGGAAGAAGAAAATAATAATAATAATAATAATGATGTTAATCAAGTAATTAAAGATGGAACAAAAAATAAAAAATCAAAAACAATATATGTTTTAACTGCTTTGATGCTTATATTTTTTGTATGTTTTATAGTTACATTAGTATTATTAATTTATGAGCATAGTGAATATGTTGCATTAGAAGAAAAATATGATTCTGAAATAGGCCAAACAGAAGATGATTCCTATAATGAAGAATTATATAGTGGTGAAGATGATCTTTTGGGAGAAGAATTAACTTCAAATGAAACGGAAGGTGAGTTAGAAGAAAACATAGAAATAGAAGCTTTAGGAATTACTAAAAGTGGTGATTTTACAATAAAAATAACAAATAATAATGATGTACCAGTAAATATTGAAACTGTATCAACAATTTTTAAAGACGAAAATGGTACATTTATGAAAAGAGCTGAATCATATGATTCTTTTTTTAGCATAGATGCAAATTCAGAAACTATTGTATATGATTGGGGATATGACGAAGATTTCTCTCAATATCCAAATTATGAATTTTCTGTTAGCCTTTCAAATATATCAGAAGATTACTTATATAACAATTTTGAAGTCTCATCAACTGATACAGGTGATCAAATCTCAGTTCAAGTTACAAACAATAATTCTGAAAGCGTAGAAAGCATGGATATAAATGTTGTTTATTATGAAAATGGTTCGATAGTAGGAATAGAATCTGGATATAGTTATGATTCAATAATAGATAAAGGAGAGAGTGCATACATTAATGTATATTATCCAACAGATGCAGATTATAATGAAGTTTCATTTGATGAATACGAAGTTTATATAATGCAAGCTAGTAAAAATTATTAATATTAAAAACAAAAAAACCTAAAGTTTTGAATAATCAAAATTTTAGGTTTTTTTATGGTGAAGCAGGAGGGATTCGAACCCCCGACCCACGGCTTAGAAGGCCGTTGCTCTATCCAACTGAGCTACTGCTCCATGCACATTTAAAACGTACTCATATATATTAGCACACAAAAAATAAAATTTCAAGCATTTTTAGAAAAAAACTCAAAAAAATCGATGTAACCTTGAAAATTTTTCAAAATTACATCGATTTTTTTAGTTTTAAGCTAGTGAAATTTAGTAACACTCTTTAAATTTCATTAATAAGTTTATTATAGATAATCTTTTAATATTTGGGAACTATTTTCTTGCATACTTACAAATTCATCTAAAAGTGAATGAATATTAGGACTTAAATCTTTGTGTTGATTTAATAAACGGCGTCCTTCAATGATTCCCATGTTTGTTCCTTTAAGTAGAAGCTCCGAAATATTTGAATTACTGCTATCTGTTAGAGTTTTCATTTGAACACCATACCATGTCATGGCTTTTTCCATCTTATTTGGTTCATGAGGATTTTTGGAAGAATAATTATCATACAGATTATTTACTCTTTGAGATATAGTTTGATATTTATCATATTCTGTATTTAAAACTTGTCTAAATTTTTTATCTCCGACTTTCTCTCTTATAAAATTAATTGCTTCCATTCCCATAGTTGCACCTTTATTGATTTCATCTAAAACATTAAGTTCCGTATTTTCCATAATTTTTTTCTCCTTAATCTAAATTTATATTTATTATTTCAAAAAAATTTGTAAAGTATTCGTATATATTTTTTCTATTTATAGTGCAATTTTAGATAATTCTACTAAGAGTAGATTGCTAAAAATTCAAAAAAATGATATTATTTTTTATATTAATTAAATAAAATAATATGAAAAAATAAGGGAGAATGTTTATGTCATATGTTTTATTCTTTTCGTTGTTGTTTAGTATATATTACAGAATAATATTTGGAACTGGCAAATCAGGGATTTCAGTTGTTTTATACGTTATACCATTTTTAGTGTGTATAATTTATTTAATAAAAAATAATAATAAAATAAAAAATAAAGAAGCATTTATTTGGTGTATTCCAATAGCTTTGCTTTCATTTACCTATTTGATTTTTAATAATGAATTTTTCTTGAGGTGGAATGTTTTATTTATTCCTATTTTTATATTAGTTTTTATAATTAAAATTCAAAATAAAAATATTACTTTTAATAATTTAATTAGAGAGATATTTGAAGCAGTTTTTGTTCCAATAAATCATTTGGGAGAAGTTTTTCAAGATGTAAAAAAATTTTATATAGGAGAGAAAAAATCAAAAGAAAAAGAAGATAAAAAACAAAATAATGAAAATTTATTTTCTTCTAATCTAAATTTTGAAGAGTCGTCAGCTGATTCTGAAATTAAGAATAAAAGTTCATATTATGATGGAACATACTATGGAAAAATAGGTTCAGTTAAATACAAAGTATTTAATACAGAGTTTTTGAATAATAGTGAATTTAATTATTATGGAAGAATGCTTTATCAAAATCATATTTATTATATGCAAATAGAAAATTATAAAACATATTGTGAGTATAAAAAGATTTTTCAGGACATCTTAGAAATGTCAGAAGATGATTTTGAAAATCAATTTATGGTAATAGGATTTCCAGAAGACATTAATAATTTAGGAATTAAAGTTGATAACATTTTTAATAGTAATGGAACATTATATATTAATTTTACAAAATTTAGTGATTATGAACAAAATACATATATTATAAATGAAAATGGTTTCTCATTTGTAATTCCAAGATCTATGGAAAGAGAATCATTTGGAATCGGAGTCGATATGTATAATGGATATAATAATAAAAGTACAAATAGTTTGGTTGCATTTAATGAGAGTCATGAAAACGAAAATTATACTAAAGAAGAATGTATTCAAATTGCTTTAGATTATGCTCAAACAGTTGCTAATGAATGTGTATCAAGTTTAGCAAAAGATTATTATTCTAAATTTACAAAAGTTTATGAAGTAAATGAATTTGTTAGTCAAAGATCTAATAATTATTGGGACTTAATAATTGCAAATACTCCAATTACAGATTCTAATTTGAATTTAGGAGCGGATGAGTCAACTTATGAGATTATTTTAGTTAGCCCAGATGATGATTTAGAAGTTAATAGAGCATATTTTTACGTAAATCCATATACTGGAAAAGTAATTGCTGGAAGAGAAATGAGTGATTAGTTTTATTAGATTTTATAAAAAGTGACATTGTTTAAATAGCAGTGATTTTGTTATTAAACAATGTCTTTTTTTTAGTAATTTTTCAAAAAAATATAAAAATTTCAAAAACTTTCTAGCTATTTTTCTCCAAAAAAATATCATACTAAAAATATAAACCAAAAAAGGAGGAAAATTTTTATGAAAAGAACAATAAAAATTTTGATGATTTTAACAGCAATAATTATGTTATTTTTACCGATGACTGTAAGTTATGCTGACTCATTAGATACAATTCAAGTAGATGTAAGCAAGACGACAGTAAGACCAGGTGAAGAAGTAACACTTACTATAAATTTTGGAACAGTTTTAGGAGCTTATACATTTGATATAGCTTATGATAATAATATTTTTGAATATGTCTCAACCTCAGAAGGTACTCCAAATGACGATTCGACTAGAGTTAGAGTCGTATATCATGATATATCAGGTGGAAGTGGAGGAAGCGAGAGTTTAACCGTTAAATTTAAAGCAAAAGTTGGTATAGAAACATCAAATTCTACAGAGTTTTCTGTAACTGCAGAAGGAATGTCAAGTCCAGATACTTTTACTACTTATGATGATATTGTAACTCCAATTGTAAAAAATATTACGGTAGAGCCAGAATATCAGGATTATAATATTAATTTAGAATATACAGGTGATATTATAGCTGGTGAGGAAAAAGATATGACTATAACATATTCTTCAAGCATGGGACGTTTTTATGAACATGCAAGATTAGTAGCAGAAGCTTTAACTCCATCAGGAGCAAATGTTAAATTAGTTGGAATTGATGATAATCAAGGAGAAGAAGATATTATTCAAAGTGGATGGGGAGATCCTCAAGGATATAAGATAGGTGGAAAAGATGTGTCTCAAGTATTAAATGTTACAGGATTATTTACAGATGCTGGAGATTATACTATAACTCTTAAATTAATAGATAGAGATAATTCTGATAGTGTTATAGCTGAAAAAGCATTTTTGATTTCAGCAATAGAAAAATCATCAGAAAGTACAACAGAAGAGGCAGAAAATCCTTCTAATGAAGAAGTAAGTGATACTAATAATGAAACTATAAATGAGGAAGTAAATGTAGAAAATGAAAATATAGATATGGAAAATAATGAAAATATTAGCGAAGAAAAACCAACAAGTTTACCAAAAACAGGTAATAATATATATATCCCAATATCATTAATAATTATAGGTTTGATAAGTTTTGTAGTTTATTATAATAGAAAAAATCATAAATAATTTGTTATGCCGAGCTAAAATTATAAATTAAATTTTTACAGTATGTCTCGGCATACATAATTTTTAAAGGAAATGAAATTATGAAAAAAATTATTGTAAATATTTTTATAATTATATTAATATTTAATATCTATTTATTCACAGTTATAGAACAAAATGTGGAAAAAAATATTCCAGAAATTAAAGTTTATAGTAATATAGCTAAAGAAGCAATTGTTCAAAATAATGAAAATCAATATCCAAAAGAAGAAATTGAAAATATTTATAATGGATATGAGGTTTGTGCAAAGCTTGAGATACCTGCGATTTCATTAGAAACTAATATTTTAAGTGAATATTCAGAAGAAGCTTTAAAAATATCTCCTACAAAATTTTGGGGAGTTGATGCGAATGAAATAGGAAATTTTTGTATTGTTGGTCATAACTTTATAAATGACAATATGTTTCATGATTTAAAAAAATTACAAATTGGGGATAATTTATTTATTATAGATAATGAAATTGGGAAAGTAGAATATGAAATATTTGAAATTTATAAAGTTTTACCAGAAGATGTTAGTCCATTAGATGCAGTAACAACTAATGAAAGAGAGGTTACTTTAATTACTTGTACTAGTGATTCAAAAGAAAGAATTATAATAAAAGCAAAAGAAAAAATAACGGAGGAAAGCAAATGCATATAAATAGAAATAAAAAAATTATATATATATTTATAATTTTAGTAATAATAACAGTTATGTTTATATTTTTTAATTTTATTTTAAAAAAAGAAGTTACAGCGAGTTCTAATGGTATAGATAATTTTCCAGATAGTTATAAACCATATTTAGAAGAGTTAGCAAAAAAACATCCAAATTGGACATTTGTAGCTTTATATACTAATTTGGATTGGGAATATGTGACTGAAAATGAAACTGAATTTGGAAAAAACTTAGTACCAATTAATTATTCAGATAGTTGGAAAAATACTACTCCAGGACAATATAATGTTGAGATTGATAGTGGATGGGTAGATTCTTCAGTGCAGGCAGTAGAGTATTGTATGGACCCAAGAAATTTTTTAAATGAAGTTAGAATTTTTCAATTTGAAACATTATCTTATGATTCAAATACTAATAATTTAAATAGTATAGAGAAAATATTATATGGGACTGAATTTTATGAGCAAAAAGTTTCCTATTTAGATAGTAACCGGAAATACGATAAATATGAATGAAACATATTCAGAATTAATTTTAAAAGCAGGACAAATTTCTTTAGTTAGTCCATACCATCTGGCTTCAAGAATAAAACAAGAAGTAGGCCCTTTTTTATCACATAGTTCTATTAGTGGGACTGTAGATGGTTTTAAAGGTTTATATAATTTTTATAATATTGGTGCAACAAGTTTATCTGAACCAATGGGAGCAATAAAAAATGGTCTTCAATATGCAAAAGATGGCAAAAATGCAAGTCAAGAAATAAAAACAAAGTATTTGATTCCATGGAATACAAAAGAAAAAGCAATAACAGGTGGAGCAATTTTTATTGGATCTAGTTATATAAATAGAGGTCAGAATACGATATATTTGCAAAAATTTCATGTAAGAGATACAAGTAGTAATACTTTATTTTGGCACCAATATATGACAAATGTTTTAGCACCATATAGTGAGTCAAAATCAATTTATAATGGATATCAGAAAACTAATTTATTAGATTTACCAATGACTTTTATTATTCCTATTTATAATAATATGCCGGAAATTCCAGTAGATAGTCCTGCTATTAATAAGGATAATTTTGAGGATACTAATTTTAAAGCATATTGTAATGCTACAAATGTTAATATAAGAACTGGGCCTAGTACGTCTTATGAAGTTATTACACAAATAACTAAACAAGATAAGATAACAGTAATTGAAAGAGGAATAAATCAAGGTGAAAAATGGGATAAAGTAGTATTAGAAAATGGAATAATAGGTTATATTTTTCAAAGTTATGTAACAGAAATAACTGAAGAAGAGGAAGATAAAGAAGAAGTGGCAGTAACTGAAATTTTACTTGATAAAACTGAGATTTATTTACAAGTTGGAGAAAGTTCAAAATTGAATGCTTATATTTATCCAGAAAATGCTACTAATAAAAGTATTTTATATCATAGCTCAAATGAGAAAATAGCGAAAATAGATGAAAATGGAACAATTTCTGCATTTATGGAAGGAGAAACTAAAATTTCTGTTGTATCAGTAGAAAATCAAAATATTAAAGCAGAATGTAATTTAGTTGTAGTAAGTAAAATGGGTGACTCTGAGATTAGCTTTGATCAAACTCTTACTTTAAATGGATTAGAAATTAGTGGAATTTCTTATTCTGAAAACAGAGTAGCAGATATCAAAAGTAAGATAAATACAAATTACACTATTGAAATTGTAAATAAAAATAATGATTTGTTAAGTGATACTGATATTATCACAACTGGATCAAAATTACTAATAAAAAATGGAGATAGTCTTTTAAGAACTTATACTTTTATAATTTATGGTGATGTAAACGGAGATGGAAAGATAAATAGTGTTGATCTATTGGTATTACAAAGACATATATTAGAAATTGAAAAAATAGATGGAGTTTATTTTAAAGCTGGTAATATTAGAAAAGATGGTAAAAAACCTACTTCTGTTGATTTATTATTAATTCAAAGACATATATTAGGTTTGCAGATTATAGATCAATAGAATAGAGAAAGGATTTTTGATATGAAATTTAGTAAATTAAAAATAATATTAATTTTTGTAATAATGATTCTTATTCCTATAATTAATTATGCTGTAAATATTCCAGAAGTAGTTTTAAGCTCTAATAAGACTTTAGTAAAAAGTGGGGAAGAAGTAGAAGTATATTATAGTATAGAAGGTGAGGAAACTGCAGCATATTTACTAAATATTTATTATAATGATGAAAAGTTTGAGTTTGTTTCTGGACCAGAGAAAATTTCAGTACAGAATGGAAATATAAAAATTCTTTGGTATGATAGTCAAGGTGGAAGTGGTGCAAAAGAAGGAGAACTGGGGAGTATTATTTTTAGAGCAAAAGAAGATGGAATAACAAATATTTCTATTGATGGAGAGTTTTATGATAAGGATGGCAATTTAATAGAAACGAGCTTTAATGATGTTCAAATAGAAATAGGAAATCAAAATTTAACAGAACCTCAAATTATACAAGAAAAAAATACAAATTTAGAAACATTAGCAATAGAAAATGAAATTTTATATCCTGCTTTTGATAATAATATAACTGAATATAATGTGGAAGTTTCAAGTGATATAAGAGCTTTAAATATTTTAGCAATTCCTGAAAATGAACAGGCAAATGTTATAATTAAAGGAAATGAAGATTTAACCCAAGGGGATAATAATATAATTGTAAGTGTAACTAGTTCAGATGGTATTGTAAGTAAGGATTATTATATAACTGCACATAAAAGGAATAGTGAAGAAGAGGCAGAATTCGAAAATCATCAAGATGAATTAGAAGATGAGTTAGAACATGCTTATGAAATAGAAAAGATAAGTGCTTTATATGAAGATAGTTTAGGTGATAGTATAGATGATTCAATAATTTTAGATAATGAAAATTCAGAAGAATTTGAAAAATATGGATTTATTAAATTGTATCTACTAATTATTTTAATAATGTTGATAATATGTGCGGTTTTTACTTTAATAGAAAGTAAAATTTATAAAAAATAAAACTCCATTTTAAGGAGCTTTATTTTTTTACTCTTAGTACTCTTAAAGCATTTAAAATTGCAATTATTGAAACACCAACATCTGCAAATACTGCCCACCACATAGTAGATAATCCTACAGCGCTTAAAATTAAAACAAGTATTTTTATAAAAATAGCAAAGATTATATTTTCTTTAACAATTTTCATAGTTCTTTTTGATAAATTAATTGCACTAACTATTTTTGAAGGTTCATCTGTCATAAGAACAATATCAGCTGCCTCTATTGCTGCATCAGATCCTAAACCTCCCATTGCAATACCAATATCAGAAATTGCTAAAACTGGTGCATCATTTATTCCATCACCAACAAATGCAAGTTTTCCTTTTTCAGAAGTTTCTTCTAATAAGTTTTCAACTTTCTCTACTTTATCATTTGGTAAAAGCTCAGTATATACTTTATCTATTCCCAATTCTTTTGCTACAGATTCTCCAACAGCTTTTCTATCACCTGTAAGCATTATAGTTTCTTTTACATTATTTTTCTTTAAATCTTCAATAGCTTCTTTAGAGTCTTTTTTAATTTTATCTGAAATTACTATATAGCCAGTAAATTTTCTATTTATTGCGATATATAAAACTGTTCCGATATCTTTACATTTATCAAATTTAATTTGTTTCTCATTCATTAGTTTTTCATTTCCAACTAATATTTCTTTATTTTCAATTTTTGCAACAATACCACGTCCAGACAATTCATCAGTATCTTGTATTTGCTTTTCATCAATTTCTTTACCATAAGCTTTTTTAACAGATAAAGAAATAGGATGGTTTGAATAATTCTCTGCATATGCAGTAATTTTTAATAATTCATCTTCACTTATATCAATTGCTTTAACTTTTTGAACCTCAAAAACACCTTCAGTTAATGTTCCTGTTTTATCAAAAACTATTATCTCAGTATTTGCTAATTGCTCTAAATAGTTGCTTCCTTTAATTAAAATTCCCATTTTAGATGCTCCACCAATTCCACCGAAGAAACTAAGTGGTATTGAAATAACTAAAGCACATGGACATGATACTACAAGAAATGATAAAGCTCTATATATCCAATCAGAAAAAGTGGCGCCATCAATTAAAAGAGGAGGAATTATAGCAAGAAATACAGCAATAATTACTACTATTGGTGTATAATATTTAGCAAATTTTGTTATAAAATTTTCTGATTGAGATTTCTTACTACTAGCATTTTCAACTAAATCTAATATTTTACTTACAGTTGATTCTCCATATTCTTTTGATACTTTAATTTTTATAAATCCAGTTAAATTTATGCATCCACTTATAACTTGAGAACCTTCATTAACATCTTGTGGAAGAGATTCTCCTGTTAAAGCTTTTGTATCAATACTTGAGTCACCTTCAATAACAGTACCGTCTAATGGAATTTTTTCGCCAGGTTTTACAACTATTATTTCTCCAATTTTTACTTCATCTGGATCTACTTTTTTTATTTCACTATCTCTTTCGACATATGCAAAATCGGGTCTTATATCCATTAAATTTGATATAGATTTTCTTGATTTATCTACAGCGTAATTTTGAAATAATTCACCTATTTGATAAAAAAGCATTACAGCAACTGCTTCTGGAAATTCTCCAATTCCAAATGCACCAATTGTTGCAACTGACATTAAGAAATTTTCATCAAATATTTTTCCTCTTGTTATATTTCTGATAGCTTTTCTTAATATTTCAAATCCAACAATTATATATGCTACTAAAAATATTATGTTATTTACTAATTCATTATTAAAATTTATTATTAAAGCTATTAAAAATAGAATAAGAGATATAATAATTTTGATTCCTTTTTTCTTCATAATAATAGCCTCCTAAATTTCTTCTATAGTTACATCTGGTTCTTCTTTTTTAATAACTTTTTTTACTTTTTTTAATATTTCATCTTTATTATTTTCATCATATTCAATTTCTAATCTTTCTGTCATAAAACTTATAACTGCATTTTCAATTCCTTCAATTTTATTTAATGCTCTTTCTAATCCACTTGCACAATTTGCACAATCTAAACCTTTAATTCTAAATTTACTTTTCACGATTTTTACCCCCAATATTTTATTTTCTGTGTTCAATATGTTCTACACCAACTTCGAATACTTGCTGAACATGTTCATCATCTAATGTATAGAAAACTTCTTTACCAGATTTTCTACATTTAACAATTCCACTTCTTCTTAAAGTTCCTAATTGGTGTGAAATTGATGATTTACTCATTCCTAAAACATTAGCAATATCACATACACACATTTCATTTTTATCTAAAGCAAATAATATTTTAACTCTAGTTGTATCTCCAAGAATCTTAAAAAATTCTGCTAATTTGTTAAAAATATCTTCTTCAGGTAAACTCTTTTTTGTACTATCTACTATATCCTGATGGATAACATTACAATCACATATAAATTCGTTTCTTGACATTTTTACCTCCAAATTCTTTTGTTATTATATAATAGTTGAATAAATGTTCAACTTTAAATATATTATATATGAATGAATACTCAACTGTCAATATTTTTTTAAAATAAATAAAAAAATCTAGTATTTTTAATTGATATATATTATAATAACTGTGGTATAGCTATTTAACTAAGTTGATATTTTGTAATGAATCAAAATATAAGGAGGAATAGCTATGAGTAAAAAATTAGGTTTTGGACTAATGAGATTACCACAAAAAGATGGAAAAATTGATGTAGAAGAAACAAAAGAAATGGTAGACAAGTTCTTAGATGCAGGTTTTACATATTTTGATACAGCTTGGGCATACGAAGGTTCAGAAGATGCAATTAGACAGGCATTAGTTGAAAGATATCCAAGAGAAAAATTTCAGCTTGCAACTAAAAATGCAGCTTGGATAAATTGTAAAACAAAAGAAGATGCTTTATTACAATTTGAAACATCATTAAAAAGAACAGGTGCAGGATATTTTGATTATTACTTATTACATAATTTAGGAGAGGCAAGAACAAAATATTTTGATGATTTTAATATGTGGGAATGGATAGCTGAAATGAAAAAACAGGGAAAAGTAAAAAATGCTGGATTTTCTTTCCATTCAACACCAGAAGAATTAGATGAAATTTTAACAAAACATCCTGAAATGGATTTTGTACAATTACAAATTAACTATGCAGATTGGGAAAACCCTGCTATAAAATCAAAAGGATGTTATGAAGTTGCAAGAAAATACGGAAAACCTGTAATAGTTATGGAACCAGTAAAAGGAGGAATGCTTGCAAATCCACCTGAGCCAGTAAAAGATGTATTAAAATCTGCAAATTCTAATGCATCATTTGCATCATGGGCAATAAAATTTGCAGCAGACTTAGATGGAGTAATTAAAGTTCTATCTGGAATGAGCAGTGTAGAGCAAATGGAAGATAATATTTCTTATATGAAAGATTTTGAAAAATTAACAGATGGCGAAAGAGAAACAATTAACAAAGCACAAGAAGTGTTAAAAACAATTCCATTAATTCCATGTACAACTTGTAATTATTGTGCAAAAGTATGTCCAATGCATATTGGAATTTCAGGAACATTTACAGCAAGAAATATTTTGACATTATATAATGATTTATCTGGTGCAAAGCATCAAGAGAATTGGCTTGTAAGTGGTCATGGATTAAAAAGTGCAAAAGAATGTATTAAATGCGGAAAATGTGAACAAGCATGTCCACAACATATAAAAATAAGAGAAGAATTAGAAAAATCAGTGGAACTTTTAGAATTATAAATATTTAAATTTTTCAAGCTTTCAGAGACACTTTAAAAAAGCTTGAATATTTTTAAAAGTAGGTATATATGAGTATTAATTTTATAATAGCACAAATTATAGGAACAATTGCTTTAATTGTACTTATGCTAAGTTTTCAAAAAAATAAAAAGGAAATATTATTAAAATATCAAATAATTTCTAGTTTTTTATATGCGTTACAGTATTTATTTTTAAAAGCATACACTGGTAGTTTAATGAATATAATTTGCGCAGTTAGAAATTTTATATTTAATAAGTATGATAATAAAAAAGTACCAATTTACTGGTTGATAATAGTAATTTTTTTAATGATAACATTTTCTTTAATTACATATATTGGACCAATAAGTTTATTACCAATGATTGCTGTTGTATTATATAGTGTAGCTTTATGGGGTGGAAATTTAAAAATTGTTAGATTTGTAGAAGTTATATCTTGTACATTTTATATTATATACAATATAAATGTTTTAGCAATTACTGGTCTTATTTCAACAATTATTGAATTATTATCTGCTTTAGTTTCAATATACAAATTTGACATTAAAACTAAAAAATATAATAAGTATAATAATTTGGAAATATTAGTAATTGCTGATTGTCATCATCTTATTGAAGATGAAATAGAAAAGGTAAACAAGTTAAAATATGATATTTGCATACTTTTGGGGGATATAAATGGTAATTATTTGGATATGATTTTAAAATATATTCCGCTTCAAAAAATATACGGTATTTTAGGAAATCATGATGAATATGGATTATTAGAATCAAGAAATATAACAAATATCAATACAAAAATAATTAATATAAATAATATAAAAATTTTAGGATTTGAAGGAAGTAGTAGATATAAAACAGGAAATATTCCAATGTATTCGCAAAAAGAAAGCATTCATATTTTGAAAAAATGTGAAAAAGCTGATATACTTGTTTCACATGATTCAGCATATCAGTTATATAGTAAGTCAAATGATAAGGCACATTGCGGATTAAAGGGAACTACTAAATATTTAAAAAGAAATAAAGTATATTTAAATATACATGGACATCACCATATTAATACAAAGCTACAATTAAAAAACGGTACTAATATTATTGGTGTATATAGATGTGCATTAGTACATTTTCCTTCATTAGAAAAGAAAATAATATTTTAATTATAGGAGGAAAGAAATATGATAATTGATAGTTATGATGATAAATCTGAAGCAATAATAAATCCTAAAATAAAAGAAAATGCTATAAAAGTTGATGCTTGTATTGTTACATTTTCAAATATTATAGAAAAATACGTTTTAGAAAACTATGATTGTAAACAAATAGCACAATTTAAAAATGTTACTGGAATTACACCAGTTTATCAAATTGAATATAAAGGAAAAAAATTTGCTTTTTATAAAACATATGTAGGTGCTCCTGCTTGTGTAGGAACAATTGAAGATACTTTAGTAGAGTTAAAAACAGATAAATACATAGTTTTTGGCGGAGCTGGATGTTTAAATAAAGAAATAGCACATGGAAAAGTTATGGTCCCTACAGAAGCTTATCGTGATGAAGGTACATCATACCATTATGCACCAGCTTCAGATTATATAAAAGTAAAAAATGCAGATATAGTTGCAGATTTTATGAAAGAAAATAATATTCCATATATAAAAGGAAAGACTTGGACTACAGATGCATTTTTTAGAGAAACTAGAAATAATTTTCAAAAACATAAAGATGATGGTTGTATATCAGTTGAAATGGAATGTTCAGCGCTACAAGCAGTTTGCAACTTTAGAAATTTAAATTTATATATGTTTTTTACAAGTGGTGATTTATTAGATGCACCAGAGTGGGATAAAAGACATAAAGATGAGGAATTAAAAGGAACTCAACATGATCCCTTACATTTGGATATTGCAATAGAATTAGCTTGTTATGTTACAGAAAAATAGGATATAATTACTAATAAATAATATAATTTTGAAATAGAAAGGGGGATTTTAAATGGGAAATAATGTAAGAACTATATATCTTTATATTGTTGCTTTTATAACTTTAGCTATGGTTGTTACAGGAATAACATCAGCTGTAAATAATATAGCATCATATTTTTTTCCAGATGCATATGTATTTTTTGAAGAAGTTGATGATGATTATTCTTATACATATAATAATTATAATTATGATCATGAATATTATGAAGAAAAGGAAGAAGAATTAGAGATAGAAAGAGAAAATTATAAAACAGAAAAAATCAAAAACACAGTAGTATCATTAGTTGTTATAATTATTGGAGCAATTATGTATAAATATCATTGGAATATGATTGAAAAAGAAAATACAATTAGTGATGAAAAATAATCTTTAATTAAATTCTAAAAAGGAGGGAGATTATATGGCAATTTTCATAGTATTATTAGCATTATTAATGTTTGGTGTTCCAATAGCCATTGTAGTGCT
>CALXVK010000027.1 GCA_944391975.1 uncultured Clostridia bacterium | reverse complement strand
TATATCATATACACTATCAATTAGCTTTTTATTATATTCCCAAGCTGCATCACATACGCTTTTTAAATCCGTTCCATATTTTGATTTTATACATTCAGGAAGCATATTATATCTTGGATCTAATCCTATAACAGTAGGATTATCCATCTCTTTGATTTTTTTAATTAATTTATCAATCGCTATCATTTAAAAATCCTCTACTTTCTCTAAATAAATTTATTATACTCTCTCATAGACTACCCTTCCTGAAACGACAGTATATGCTACTTCTCCAGTTAGTTTCTTTCCTATCCATGGTGTATTTTTAGATTTTGATACTATCATATCTTTTGTATATGTATATTCCTTATTTGGATCAAAAATTGTAAGATCAGCTACTTTTCCCTCTGCAATCTGTCCTCTATCAATTCCAAGTATCATTGCAGGTGAATATGACATTAATCTTACCATATCAAAATAATCTATAAATCCAGTTTTTATTAAATTTGTAATAGTTGCAGGTAAAGCTGTTTCAAAACCTATAATTCCATTAGGAGCTGTAGCTAATCCTTTTGCTTTTTCATCTTCTGCATGTGGAGCATGATCAGTAATTATCGCGTCAATTGTCCCATCTTTAAGACCTTTTATTATAGCTCTTTTATCTTTTTCTTCTCTTAAAGGTGGATTCATTTTAGCATTAACACCTGATTCTAAAACTTCTTCAACTGTAAAACTATAATAATGTGGACAAGTCTCACAAGTAACATTTACTCCTCTTTCCTTTGCACTTCTAATCATATTTACAGATGTTTCTGTACTTATATGACAAATATGAGTATGTAAATGATTTGTTTCAGCAATTGTAATATCACGAGCAGCCATAATCTCTTCTGCTTCTGGTAGAACTCCTCCTACTCCTAATTTTTCAGCAATAGGTCCTGCATTTATTGCACCACTAGAAACTGATTTTTCTTCACAATGTTCTGAAATAAAACTATGTAATTTATTTGCTTCTATCATTGCTTGTCTTATCATTGCTGCATTTTCAACAGGCATACCATCATCTGAAAAAGCAATAGCTCCTGCTTCTAATTGTGATTTAAAATCAACAAGTTCTTCTCCTTTTTCACCTTTTGTAACACTAGAAAATGGTAAAATATTACAAAGATTAACTTCTTTTGCTCTATCTATAATTTGTTTTAAAACAATAGCGCTATCTGGGGTGGGTTTAGTATTTGGCATAGGACAAATAGTAGTAAAACCACCCTTAACAGCGCTTTTTGATCCAGTTTCTATAGTTTCTTTATGTTCTCCACCTGGTTCTCTTAAATGACAATGCATATCAATCATACCAGGCATAATAATAAGACCAGTACAATCAATAACTTTATCAGCTTTCTCATCTAAGTTTTCACCAATTTTTTCGATTTTATCTTTATTTACAAGTAAATCTAATTTTTTATTAGTTTGGCTTCTGTAATCAATAATTGTTCCATTTTTAAATAAAATTTTCATATTTCTTAATTCCTTTCATTTTTAACTTAAACTTAAAGTTTAAGTTTTATTTACAAATTAAAACAATCTGCCAGCCACATTTTATCATTATATAGCTCATTTTTCAAGACAAAATTTAAGTATATAGACAAAAAAATAGTTAGATCATATTACAAAATATAATCTAACTATTTTCTTTTAATCATCTTTTCTAAAAACTAACATATTAAAACTAATTGTTTCTGCATAATGTCCAGTAATACCTGGTAAACATCCTGCTTTCTTTGTTACTGGTATAGTTTGAATACAATCTAATTTCCAACCGCCAACAGCTTCTCTATCAATTATACCTGCATATTGTTTTACTGCATTCTCATAACTATCCTTTCTTTCAATTACTAAACCTACTGGACCTGCAACTGTTTTGTATTGTGTTGCCATTTAAAAATCCCCCTTTCAAATATTAAAATTTATTTAAAAAACTTTCCTTTAATTTTTCCAAATAAGGATTGTTTTTCTTTACTGTTTGTTCCATTTAAAACTTCATTAATATAATTTAATTGTGGTTCTATATTTTTTTTATAAATATCAGCTTGCTCTGGTGGAGCTGATTCTATAGCTCTAATCGCATATTTATTTATAGTATTTTGCATAATTGTTGCTTTTGTTAAAGGTCCACTATTTCCGTATTTATCTTGATAATTATAATATTCATCAAATGCTTTATTACATAAATACAATCCCCACCATGCCTCATGACAATTAGGTTTTGTTTTCAAAACTTCTTTATATAATTTTATAGCATTTTCATAATTTTTATCTTGAATTTCAATATCAGCATTTGAAAGCAAACTTTTTACAGTTGGTAATCCGTCAATTGTAATAATATCAATGATTTTATGACTTGTGCCACAATATTCACATTTGCAAAATCCATTTAAATCAATATCATCTACTTTTAATTTTCCTCCACATTGAGTACAAACTGCTGGTTGTAAAGCCATAATAAAATCCCCCTTTTTTCTATGGATAATCAATACCTCCATTTGGATAATGACATCTAAATATTCTTTTTATTCCTTTTAAAAAACCTTTTATAAATCCATATTTCTCAATTGCTAAAATCATATATTCTGAACAACTTGGTTCAAATAAACATGAATTTCTAAGCTTTTCTGAAGCAAATTTTTGATATAGCAAAATTAAATTAATAACGGTTTCTTTAATAGTAACAGAAATAAATGTAATTAATATAATTATTCCTACTAATATTACTATAAATTTATTTAATTTATTATATAAAACTATTGTTAAAACAATAATACTAATTTCTATAAATAATATTAATACTATTTTTAATATAATTTTCTTAGAATTAATATTAGGTCTTTTAATTTTTTTATTTTCTGAACTATCTTGCTCTAACATCAAAATTGCTTTTCTTATACTCTCTTCTTTAGAATCACTTATTGTCTCATTAAATTCTTTATTCTCACTCATTATTTTCCCCAAAATATTTTTCGACACTAATTATATATAATTTATATTGACTTTTCAAGATTTTTATATAAAAAAGCACTTAAAAGTGCTTCTACTTAACCCATTTTCAAGGAAAATTTAATAATATACAAAGTTTACTTGAAATATACTTATTTATTCTGAAATTGTAACATCTGCATCTATTGGGCAAACATTAACCCATGTATTTCCATCATTAACTCTTATTTCATTTCCTTGTAAATCAACATATTCAGTTTGCTCTATTCTATTATCTTTATTACATTTAATTCTTATTGCTTTTCCATTTGTAATATAATATCCGTCTAAAGAGCCTGTCGTTACAACATCTTGTCTTCCTTTATTTTCCCCATCATTTAAAGTATAATTTCTTGCAAATGTAATAATAATATTTTTAGTTGTAACATCTTCACCTGTTACTTCATCAGTCATTTTTTCATCTTTTGAATATCTTGTATATCTTTTTGTAGCCTCATCATATATGTATTCAACATCATGACCTTCTGAATATGGAATTGTAACAGTATTTGCAGTAATACTATCTTCTGAATTTAAAAATACCTCTTCTGAAACATAATTTAAAACACTTTCTTTATTTGAACTTGTTCTCCAACCATTATCATTTGCAATTTGTAAAATTGACTCAGTATTTGTATATGCATTATGTGGTGCTCTTTTATGGCTTTCTCTCCAAAATAAAGAACTTTCTGTTCTTGCTCTTCCTGTATCATATATTTGTCCATTAATATGGTCTATATCAAATTTTTCAAAATCGTCTTCTGCCTGAGGACTCATTCCTAAATGTGCATATATAGCATCATTTTCCATTGCATAATCTAGGAAATAATGTCTTGCACTTCTTATTGGACCTACTTCATCTGCATTAGTTCCTTTAAATAAAGCCATTAATCTTGTTTCTCCACCTTCTACAATTATCTCATAAACCATATAAGTAGAATTTATTGATGCTTGTGGTTGTGCATTTGTATTATTATCTATCATAAAAGCTATTGGTCTATCATTTCCAGCAAACATTTGAATTTCTGATAGTTTTACTTGTTCTACTACTTCTTCTTGATTTGAATTTTCTTCTGCTACTTCTATACTTTCGCCAGTAACTTCCCTTTTAGAAAAAATTTTCATTGCTAATATTGCTACTAAAATTAAAACTAATACTATTAAAACAGCTATTACAATTTTTATTTCTTTTTTCATAATAAATTCTATTCCTTTCTTACTTAATTATAAAGAAAAATAATTTTAAAAAATTTCTTTCAAACTAATTCTACTTTTTCTTTTTATAAAATCACTAATTTAATTATTTTATATCATAAAGCTATTTTTTTCTCAATATTTAATATAGCAAAAAAATATCATTAATCCTTAATTTTTTAAGTATTTTCAATTGTTTTCAAACTAATGTGATAAAATTGTGATATTTTTATACAAACAAAAAAAGAAGCATTTTTTGCTTCCTTATTTTTATTCGGTGACCCCTACGGGAATCTACCCGCGTCGGGCGAACAATCTACTAGATTGTTCACTTTTCCTCCTTTTCGATTCCCGTTTATAAACTGCTTATATAAAAAAAGAAGCACTTTTAGCTTCCTTACCTTTTTTTGGTGACCCCTACGGGAATCGAACCCATGATTCCGCCTTGAGAGGGCGGCGTCTTAACCGCTTGACCAAGGGGCCATTTATATTTACGACTATTTATTTATACCATAAATCTATAGTTTCGTCAATACAAAGAATCTAAAAATTAAGTAAATCATCTATCTTTTTCATATAAATAAAAAGCGAGTAATGTGATGCGGCACATTACTCTTTTTGCTTAGATGATTTTTTTCACGTCAGTGCTTATCTCATATTTAGTTTCATCGGAAAGAATATATGCAGCTACCTGTGAAAGGGACATTTTTGTCTTCAAGTTACCGTACTCATCGGCTTCTGCAAGCCAGTTGTCTCTGAACATCGGACCAGCTGCAACTATCTCATCGCCAAAGTGGATGATTCCGCACGGTGAAAATTTAATTTTCACATTTCTGCCATTATGACCATCACATACATATACATACATGTACATGTTCGGATGACCCATAATGAATACTGGAATATTGCAGCTATGCTCCGGTCCAAACGGCACATCTTCTAATGTGAACACATCAAAGCCATATGTACGCATTTCATCGCACTTTTTCAGGCTTTCATAATACCCTGCCAGTTGCTCAAATACAGTCTTGGCAGAGTCTCTTTTCTTATATACGCCTTTAAGCATCGGCATATCTCCTTTCTATGTGGAAAGGGTTATCAGTTACAAAAGCGCCGCATCGCTTATTTGGTTTAGGAAATCCCTAAAACATATTTATTATACTATATTTTTTGAAGATTTTCAAATTTTAAAAAAATTCTATATTTTAGAATTTTCTATTAATTATCACAACTTCTACTATTACTCTTATTTTAGATATTTTTTAAAGTAAAGTCTTGACAATACTTTTTTAAAGTGTTAATATATTTACTGTCAGCAAAAATAAAACACATATGCGGGTGTGGCGAAACTGGCAGACGCGCTAGACTTAGGATCTAGTGGGAGACCGTGGGGGTTCAAGTCCTCTCACCCGCACCAAAAAAATCGACTGTAATAGGTCGATTTTTTTATATAAATATTAATTTTTCTAAAATATAATAATCATAAAACGGAGCGAATGAATGCGGAATTCATTCGCTCCATAGCATTTAAACGGTTACTCAGGAAGCATCAATTTTTCCTCTATGAGTTTGTCATCTTTGTCATATCCTTTATATAATATCATCTGGATAGACTGTCCCTCTTCGACTTTCTCATACAAATCACTGTTATTAAAAGTCTCGGATAGATCCTCATAAGTAATAGTTACTAAATGTCGTGCCGGGTGCACTTGTGTAGTCGTAATTGTAGACTTACCAGTATATATTACTCTTGGAGTTACATATGCGCTACGATACTGAACCTCCGTCACAGTTGCAGTCACAGTCGTCTTTTCTTCTCTTTCAACTTTCTGACAACCTGTAAAGGTAACACAGATAATAATAACTACACATAATAATAACCGCTTCATAAAAATTCCTCCTTTTAATGTTTTGGAGGACTGTGCCTCCAAAAATTTTTATTTTTAAAGGCAACAAAAAAATTGCTATACATATATAATACAATATTTTACATCAAAAATCAATTTTAGATTATATATACTTACTAAAAAGCTATATTGGATTAACATGAATAATTGTTAAATATACCTCTTCTATTTTCTCATCAATTTCTTCTTCTAAATTATTAGCTATTTCATGACTTTCAAATGTTGAAAGATTTCCATCAACAAATATTGTAAATGAAATTTGATATTTATATCCAACTGGTGTAGAGTTAAAATGCTGTATTTTTTTTACTTCAGGATGAGCCTTTATAATTTCTAAAACTTTTTGCTTATCCTCTTCATTTATAGCTTTATCCATCAAAACATTATAGCTTTCTATAAAAATTTTAACTCCTGTTATACAAATCCAAATAGAAATTCCACTTCCTACTATTCCATCAAACCAATATATGTTTTCTAAACTAAGCAAAGCTGATATTAAAGTAAATGTTGTAACTAAGCAATCATTTCTATGATCTTTAGCATTTGCTTCTATTAACAAATTGTTATGTTTTTTGGATAACTTATGAGTATAAACATATAAACTAAATTTAATTAATATTGTAATAGCACATACTATAATTAAAATTACAGAAAAATTATATTCTCCACCATTTAAAAGTGAATCTATAGAACTCATAAATAATTCAGCAGCAATAATTATCATTGAAATTCCTATTAAAAGTGAGAAAATATATTCTGCTTTACCATGTCCAAGATTATGAGAATCATCTTTTGGTTTACTTGCTATTTTATTTCCAATATATGTCATTAAAGAAGAGAAAATATCTCCTGCACTATTTACACAATCAGCAATCATTGCTTGGCTGTTAGTTAAAATTCCTGCAATTCCTTTAATAATAAGTAAAAAAATATTCCCAACAATTCCTAAAACACTTGCTTTTCCGAGTAGAACTATATCTATCTTCCATTATTTATTCTCCTATCTTAGTTTCTTATTATACTACTTATAAATATTAACCGGTAATAAATTATATTCTTCTGATATATTTTTGTCAATATTTTTTATTTTTTAAAACCTAATCCATATACTTCTCTTGCATCTGTTACAATCATAAAAACATTTTTATCAATTTTTTTTGCAATTTCTTTAATTTTTATTATATTTTTTCTTTTTGTAACACACATTATAATTAATTTATCTGTCCCTGTATATAAACCTTTTCCAAAAAATCCAGTTGCTCCACTTTTAAAATCCATATTTATTGCTTTAGAAATTTCCTCATATTTATCTGAAATAATATAAATCATTTTACTAAAATTAATTCCCTCAAAAAACAAATCTAACATTCTTCCATATAAATAAATTGCAATAAATGAATATAAACCAATTTCTAAATCTCTAAAAAATATTAAATTTAACAAAACAACTATTAAATCAGTTATTTCTAAAACACGTCCTATTTTTATATTAGAATTAAAAGACTGTATAAGATTTGCAATTAAATCTGTTCCACCTGTTGATGTTTCAACTTTAAATATTAAAGCTAATCCGATTCCCATGAGTATTCCACCATAAATACTTCCTAAAAACTTATCATTTACTAGTCCACCCATATTTTCAAAAACATCTATAAAATATGAAAAAACTATCGTTGAAATTACAGTTTTAGTTACAAAATATTTTCCGAGTCTAAAATAGGCAAAAATAAAAAGTGGAATATTTAATATAATAATTGTTGTTCCCATATTAAACTCAAAAAAATAATAAAGGATTGTTGCAATTCCAGAAAATCCACCTGTTGAAAGCTTATTTGGTAGTAAAAAACAGCTTGTTCCAAAAGCTGCTATTATGCATCCTAAAACAGAAATACTAATATCTTTGGCAATTTTTTTCATCTATCTCTCCTTCGCCTTTAATATTAGTATTTTTATTTTTTTAAATTCTATTCATCTTTAAAATCTTTAAAATTGTTTACAGCATTTACTTCAATTTTTCCAGGTTTACATTTAATATCTTGTTTTATAAAAACATCGACATTATACATTTCTTTTAATTTATGTATATTTTCTTTTTTATATCCAATAACATTATTAACATCTTGTGGATTAACTCTTATCTCAACTTCTTTTACATTCATATTAAAATTTTTAATTTTATCAACTATTATGTCATAATACATAGATGCTTCAACTAATTGTCTAAATGTTTCATGATATGGGCCAGCTACTACTTCACTTGTTTCTTTATTTGGTGAACAAATACTTTCAGTAGTTTGTAATCCAATTCTTATTATTGTTATCTTTTTTTGATTAAATAAATATGCAATTTCTTTACATCTTTCAACAGCTTGTTCTACTGATAAAGGCTCATATTTTCCATCTTTCATTTCTCTTTCAAGTTCTGTTCCCTTTATAACTAAAACTGGATAAATTCTAACAAGCTTTGGTTTTAATTTTATTAAATCTTTTGCTGTATTTAAATCGTCTAAAGCTGTACTTTCTGGCAATCCTACCATCATTTGATGTCCTAATTTAAATCTATATTTCCTAATTAATTTTGATGCTTTTTTTACATCTTCAAAGCTATGTCCTCTTTTACATCTTTTTAAAACAAAATCATTTGTTGATTGAACTCCAAGTTCAATAGTTTTTACTTTATATTTTTTTAATCTCTTCAAAGTTTCTTTGTCAATATAATCAGGTCTTGTAGAAATCCTAATTCCATCTACTTTTTTAGATTTTACATATTCATATGCAACATCTAATAATTTGTTTTGTTCTTCAACATCTATTCCAGTAAAACTACCACCAAAAAATGCAATCTCTTTATATGCTTTTCTATCTTTAAAATTATTTAAATAATAATCTACTGTATCTCTAACATCATTTTTTGTAACAAGTTCCATTTGTCCACTAATCTTTCGCTGATTACAAAAAATGCAATCATTTGGACATCCCAAATGAGGAACAAATATAGGAATTATATATTGCTTTTTCTTATCTTTCAAAATACTCACTTCCTTCCTTTTATAATTTTATTTTATAGATTTTCTAACGCTTTTTTAGCAGCTTCCATCTCTGCAGCTTTTTTACTTCTACCTTTACCTTCTGCTAATTTTTTTCCTTCACAATCAACTTCTGCAACAAAAGTTTTATCATGATCAGGTCCACTTTCTCCTATAATTTTATATTCAATTTTAATATCACCATTAACTTGCAATTTTTCTTGTAAAACAGTTTTATAATCTTTTAGTCCAACATTATGACTTGCATATTCTATTAAATCTTTAATATTTTCAATAATAAATTTTCTTGCTTCTTCTATTCCTGAATCTAAATATATAGCAGCAATAACAGCTTCAACACTATCTGCTAAAATTGCTTTTTTCTTATTTTTTTCTGATCTTTCGCTTTTTCCTAAATACAAGAAATCACTAAAATCATGTTTTAAAGCAACTTCATATAAACCATTTTCACAAACAGCATATGATCTAACTTTAGTCATTTCTCCTTCACTTAAATTTTCATAATTTTTAAATAAATATTCACTACTTATAAATTCTAATATACTATCACCAAGATATTCTAAACGTTCATTACTCTTGCATTTTTGCTCATAAGCATAAGAAGTATGTGTTAAAGCAATTTTCAATAGTTCTTTATTTTTAAAAGTGTAACCGTATATTTTTTTCAAATTCTTCTAATTTTCCGTACATATAAACTTTCTCCTTTCTTACAAAATACTATTTTATTATATACTATTTTAAAATTTTTGCAAGCTTTTATATAATAAGATAATATAAATTAAATTATTATAAAATAAATTGATACTATCATAAAAAAACGAAAATTTGCAAAGCTCAAAAAAATATTGTATAATAAAAGAGTAACTAGTGTTTGACAACAATATTATTTAAGGAGGTAAAAATCATGGCAAACACGATTTATGTTCATAAGCAGGCTGGCACAAAAAAGGACGCTATTCGGGTAAACAGCATTCAGGATGTACCGGAGTTTCTCCAGGGCACAATAACAGTTGAGGGCGAAAGCCTGAAGCTGGTATGCGTTGAGGGCAATGAGACGGCTCCCATCGGTTCCGTGATCGGGTACGAGGAGTCTGAAAAAACCCCTACTGGCTGGAACACTTGGTGTATCGGAAACGCTGCGACCAATCTGATCGAGATTGATGGAGTCTTCTACAAGAAGGCTACAGTTCTTCCGGCACAGGCTGTGGATGACGAGTTTCCCGAGTTTCTGAAGGGTGCTCCGATCACTCACAATGCTGATGGAAGCTGGACCATCAAAACCGACTGGGGCGAGAGCACCGGCTTTCCTGGTCAGGCCTACTGGATCAAATACGGCGTAAAAGAAGACGGCACACCGGATGCCAACATTCTCACAAAGACAGAGAAGTCTTACAAGGACTATATCGTCTGCGATGAGGACGGCAACGATGTCGGATTCCTGGCCGAGATTGATCCTGCGTAACCTATCAACCTCCCCCAACAGGCCCATTTGTCTGTTGGTACAAGCAAAACCTCTCCTGCTCATCTGCGGGAGAGGTTTCTTTTTTATAATCCAAAACTTATACCAATTGCGTCATTTACTTTTTCCATAAGTTCATTATTATCTATATGACCTATTTTTTCTTTTAATCTACTTTTATCTATTGTTCTAATTTGTTCAGCAAGCACAACAGATTCTGATTTTAATCCAATTTCAGTTCCTCCTATACCTATATGTGTTGGCAATTTATTTTTTCCTGTTTGAGATGTAATCGCAGCTGCAATTACTGTTGGACTGTATTTATTTCCTGTATCATTTTGTATTATTAAAACTGGTCTAATTCCTCCTTGCTCAGAACCAATAACAGGACTTAAATCTGCATAAAACATATCTCCTCTTTTTACTACCATAATATTCACTCCTAAAATTTACATATAATTATTGTAATATTTCAATATTGTTATATATTATGCAAACTTTAATCTGCTTGTCACTATTTTTTATTATAAGCTTTTTAGGAAGCTCTGTTTTTCTATCTATATATAATTCCTTATATTTTATGTATTTATTAGAATTCAGTAACGTTATTTTTACTACAATTGTATTTTCATTATCTTCTAAAATTTTAATATCTTCACTTTCCAAATATTCTTTAATAAAAGATTTTAAAAACAAATAATTACTTGATAGCTCATTATAATTTTCAAATATTTTCTCTAAATTAAGCTCAGTATTTTTTAAAATTAATTTATTTTCCTCATATTCCAAATTAAGACCTTTTATATCTCCATCACTTATAACTTCTAAAAAGCTATGTTCTTTTGTTTCTTCTTGCTTTATTTCATAAGTATTTTGATTTTTATTACTATAAATAGTAACATTTGCCTCTGCTGTATAATTAAAATCTGCATTTAAAATATTATCAATAATTTCTTCATCACTTTTCTTAAAAATATTATTGCCATTTATAAAAAAATTATAATAAAAAAAAGAAAAAATTATTAAAAAAATGCAAATTAGAATTATTATGTATCTTTTTTTCAAAAATAAAACCTCCTATCTTTTATATAAGATATGAGGTGATTTTTTAAATTATTTATATGCTTTTGCAATTAAACTTTTTTCCATATCATCAGTTTTCTTTAAAATAGAAATTATTAATGGTTTACAAGCATTTTTTATAAATGAAATTCCACTCCTTTGACCTTTTGAAATTAAATTATTTTTTATTGAGTAAATCTCACTTCTTAAAACTGGTATCATGCATACTGCAATTGAAATAATAATTCCAATCTCAGAGCTATTTATTTTAAAAATCTTAAGTGGATAAAGCAAAAACTCAATCACTTCTGCTAATTCAAATATTTTCATGTTTTTAGAAAAAATATATGTTGTAAAATAACATATTATTAATCTTATTCCAAATAAAATTCCCATATATAAACTATCAAAAACAATATTTATAATAATAGTAAATGCAATTATAAAACTTGCCCATTTTAAATTATATAATAAATTTTTAAAATCCAATTTACATATAAAAAATATAATTACATCAATTATAAACATCATAAAAATCAATATAGGATTTTTTATTAAAAATATTGCTATTGTATAAACTATAAAAATTAAAAATTTAATAATATTTTTTACTTTTTGCATATTTTAATTATCTCACTTATCATTTCATCAATAATCCAATCTTTTGGATTAATATTTATACCATTTTCTCTTAGTTTTAATACAATCTGAATAACATCTGGAATTCTAACTTCTGAGTTTTTTAAAGTTTCAACATTTTCTAATATTTCATCTTTTTTAAATGAATATTTAATGTTTTTATCTTGAAGCACAAAAACTTTATCTGATAATAAAATCTCATTTATATTATTTGTTACAAATATAATTGTATATTTTTCTTTTTTTAATTCTCTTATTATTTTATAAACATTTTCTTTTTCGATTGAATCTATCATAGTTGTAGGTTCATCTAAAACTATATATTTAGGTTTTATAGCTAAAACACTAGCTAAATTTACTCTTTGCTTTTGTCCTAAAGAAAGTTCATATGTATCATTTTCCTTATACTCATACATATTTACCTTTTTTAAAGCTTCTTCTATTTTTTCTTTTTTATCCTCTATTTTTAGGTTTTTTAGTGCAAATTCAACATCATCATAAACTCTCGGAAATAAAATTTGAGTATCTGGATTTTGAAATACAATTCCAATCTTTTTTCTTAAATTTAAAAAGTCCTTTTTATTTTTGGTATTAATTCCATCAACTAAAATTTCACCTTTTGTAGGTTTAAAAACTCCAGAAATTAAATTTAAAAAAGTCGATTTTCCGAGAGCCATTTTTTCCTATTATACTTATAATTTGTCCTTCTTCAATTTGAAGATTTAAATTTTCTAATACATTTTTACCGAGTTTTATATTTATAACACACTTTCTTTATTTCAATCATTTTCTGTTACCTCTTCTGTATATAAATATTTCTCCAAAAATGGTCTTGTGAATTTTTCAATTGCAAATATAACAATTACTTGAATCGGTAACATTATAATTTGTGTTACAACTCTGCTTGCTAAAACAGCAAAATATGCTTTTCCATATAGTAGGTTTATCCAAAATGAATTAATAAAAATATTAACTATTCCTAAAACTATTAAACTACTTAAAATAAGTCTTAAAATAAATTTTTTATTACTTTCAAATTTTTTGCCTTTATTATATAAAAATATTCCATAAATTAGTCCAGAAAATGCAGAACTTATCGTAAAACCTGGAAAATATGGACCAAAAGGAAATAGAATTGCTCCAATCAAATCTCCTAACCCAGCAATTATTGTCGAATATTTTGGTCCTAACCATATACTACTCATCATAATTGGTATAAAACTTAATGAAATTACTAAAACTTGTGTTTTAATTGAAATAAATCTAGAAAGTATAATTAAAACTGCTAATAATAGTGCTGATAAAATTACTTTTTTTAATTTTGACATTTTGTTTCCTCATCTCTTTATATTATTTTTATGATATTACTTTATAGAAATCTTCTTTTGTATCTATAATATTTACTTTTTCTTTATAATTTCTAGCATTTGGCATACCTTTAACATACCAGCTAATAAATTTTCTAATTTCTCTAGTTGCAGTGTATTCTCCTTTGTATTGCAACAAAAGTTCAAAATGCTCTCTTAATACATCTAATTTTTCTTGATTAGAAATTTCTTCTGCATTTTCTCCATTTTCTAAAAAATACTTTATATTTTTAAAAATCCAAGGATTTCCAAGAGACGCCCTTCCTATCATTATTCCATCACAACCAGTTTCATCAAAACATTTTTTAGCTGTTTCTCCGAGAAATAATATCACCATTTCCAATAACAGGAATTTTTACACTATTTTTAACTCTTTTTATAGCAGTCCAATCAGAAATTCCGTGAATAAAACTCGTTTCTTGTTCTTCCGTGAACTATAATTGCAGATACACCTGAATTTTCTGCAATCTTAGCAATATCTTCTACTACAACATGCTCTTCGTCCCAACCTTTTCTAATTTTTAAAGTAACAGGCTTACTAGAATTTTTAACTACTGATTTTATTATTTTTTCAGCTAATTTTAAATCTAATAAAAGTTTACTTCCATCTCCATTTTTCACAACTTTAGGTGCTGGGCATCCCATATTTATATCTAAAATATCACATTTTTGACTTACAAATTTTGCAGCCTCTCCCATTGATTCTGGATCACTCCCAAAAATTTGCATAGAAATAGGTCTTTCTGTTTCTTCCATTTCTAGCATTTTTAAAGTTTTTTCATCATTATAACAAATAGCTTTAGCACTTACCATTTCATTACATACCAAACCTGGATTCCCATATTTTTTCGTAATTAAACGAAATGGCAAGTCTGTTACACCTGCCATTGGAGCTAATATTAAATTATTTTTTAATTCTACATTTCCTATTTTTAAACTCATAAATTTTCCTTTTTTTAATAATCAAACATTGTACTCTTTTTCTGCTCGAACGAGAAATAGTAAATCGTACATTTTTACAATCAAGAATAACTAATCAAAGACATTTATAATATACTTAGCATTTATTGTTCGAATTAGAAGTTGTATATTGTGCATTTTTATAAATGAGAATATCGATAAGACTACTTATGTACGTTGATTGGACTCCGATTAGTATTAAACTTCCTGCTCGGATGAGAAGTAGTAAGTCGTGCATTTTTATGACAGAAGAATTAATGAGGCGTACTTTTTGTACGTCGATTTAATTCTGTAGGAATAAAAATGTGCGAATTGCTGCTTCTCGTTCGAGTTCCTAATTCCCGTAGATGTTGTACTTATTATTAAACGTAATTCCCTTCTTTCTTCTTGAACTAATATTAAGAAGTAATCCTATACATATAAAATTAGTTATTAAAGAACTTCCGCCATAGCTAACAAAAGGAAGCGGAACACCTGTAATAGGTAAAAGACCTATTGTCATTCCTATATTTTCAATCATATGAAAGAAAAATACTCCAGAAACTCCTATTGCAATATAAGAACCTATACTGTCCTCAGCATTTTTAGCAATTGATATGGATTTAGTTATTAAAACTATATATAAAACAACTATAGTACTAGCCGCTATAAATCCCATTTCTTCACCAATAACAGAAAAAATAAAATCTGTTGTTTTAGGTGCCAAATAACCAAGTTGAGTTTGATTTCCTTTTAAAAGTCCCATTCCAAAAAATTGTCCTGCTCCTATTGCTAATTCTGACTGAATTAAATTATAACCAGAGCCTCTAGGATCACTTTCTGGATCTAAGAAAATTTCAAGTCTTGCCTTAGCATGTGCAGGCAAATTGCTATATATTAATGGAGCTAAAACAGCTACTAATATAATAGCAATAATTATATACTTTTTATCTAATCCTGATACAAAAAGCATAAAAAGCATAGCGAAGATATAAGCACTCGCTGTACCATAATCAGGTTGTAAAATAATAAGTCCAATTGGAATGGCCCATGCAATAAAATATATTAGTAATTTCCATGGCTTGTTTATTTCTCTTTTTCCTTTTAATTGTAATTTGTATAAAACCAATGCAGCAAACATAATAACAAATATCTTTCCAAGCTCTGATGGCTGAAATGATAAAAAATCACCAATTTGATACCAGCTACTCGCTCCACTAATTGGCTCTGTAAATAAAACTCCAACTAACAAAACCATGAAAACTATATATATAGCTGGTGAAAGCTTAACAATTAATCTATAATCTATAATATATACTGCAATTATAAAAGGAATACTGATTAAAAACCATTGAATTTGCTTTTTAAATTCATTAAGTTCCGTACTTTGTGTAGCAGAATAAAGAGCAACTAATCCAATAGCTAATAATACTAAACTAATTATTCCAACAATCCACTCTGTATTCTTTAACCTTTTTTCCCTCACTATAAACTACCTCATTATTTTTTCTTTTTTGATGATGATTTTGATCCCTTCTTTTTTCCTTTTCCACTAGTGTTTTTACTTTTTGTTGAAGTAGTCTTTTTTATAGTTTCATTTTTAGCTTTTTCTTCTGCTTCTCTTTTTTCTTCTTCTTCAGCTGCTTTTAATAAATCATCAAAAGTAACATCATCGTCATCATCATCTTCTTCATCTTCGATTTCTTCTAATTGTTTTGAAATATCTTTTATATCATCTTTAATAGTTTCATCATTTTTTTCTTCTACTTTAGACTCTATATTTACATCTTCTTGTTCTTTTGTAATTTCTATATTTTCTTTTTCAATTTTATTATCACTTTTTTCTTCTTTACTTATATTTGTATCTATAGAATCACTAGATATATTTTCATTAGATTCTTCTTTTTTTGCATTTTCCTCTTCTTGTATTGTTGGTATTATAACTGTTCTATCACTAAAATCTACATCATTTAAATTATTTTCTTTATTAGTTTCTTTAGATACTAAATTAGAATTCTGACTTAAAACTTCTCCTTTTATATCATTTCTAATATTTAAAATTGGTATATTAGCATATAAAGAAGGTGCACCTGTAGTTCCATCTTCATTTTCTTGATTAGTAAGTCTTACATCAATTTGTTCTTCATCAATAACAATATATTTTTTGATTACATCTATAATTTCTTGTTTCATCAGCTCCAAAAAATCTGCTGAAACATTTGCTCTATCTTGCATTAACACAATATGTAATCTTTCTTTAGCTGCGTCCTTAGACGTTGTATCAACAAGCAATTCTTTTTGCTCTGTTTTCATCATTTTCTTAAAAAAATTACCTATATTCTCAAACATTTTCTTCCTCCAAACTTTATACGCATTTTAAGCATATTATTTAAGTAGGCGAAATTCTTTCTTTTGCGCCATATTATTTTCTTTTAAAAGCTCTTTTTATTTTAGCCCAAAGGCCCTTTTCCTTTCCTGGAACAGTAACTTCTATATTTTCCCCCAAAATTCTTCTTGAAATCTCTAAATAAGCTTTACCTGAAGGAGCTCTTTTATTAGAAATTACAGGTTCTCCTTTATTTGTTTGAGTTATAATATATTCATCATCTGGAACAACACCAATCAAATCAATTGATAATAAATCAACAATATCATCAACATCCATCATTTCTCCACGTCTTACCATTGATGGTTTTAATTTATTAACAATTAATTCTGGATTTTTTATTTCAGATGATTCTAATAAACCTATAATTCTATCAGCGTCTCTAATAGCAGATATTTCTGCTGTTGTAACAACTAGTGCTCTATTTGCACCAGCAATAGCATTTTTGAAACCTTGTTCAATACCAGCAGGACAATCAATTAAAATATAATCAAATTCTTCCTTTAATTTGCTTATCAAGTCTTTCATTTGTTCTTCATTAACCGCTGTTTTATCTTTAGTTTGGGCAGCTGGAAGTAAGAAAAGTTCTTTAAAACGCTTATCTTTGATTAAAGCTTGTCTTAGTTTACATTTTTCCTCAATAACATCAACTAAGTCATAAACTATTCTATTTTCTAGCCCCATTACAACATCCAAATTTCTAAGCCCAATATCAGTATCTACTAATACAACTTTTTTTCCTGATAATGCTAAAGCTGAACCTAAATTTGCAGTTGTAGTTGTTTTTCCAACACCGCCTTTTCCTGATGTTATAACTATAACTTCTCCCATTACTTAATTCATCCTTTCTTCAAATGCTAACACTTTTATTTTTATACATTATTTAAACTGAAGAAATTTCTCCTTCTATTACAGCTTAATTTTAATTACTGTAATATCATATATTTTTTTTTAGTAAAAGTCAACCAATATTGTAATATTTTTGTAATATTTTTTAAAATTTAATAATATATTTTATATATTAATTAAAACAAAAAAACTTCTACAAGTTGCTCGAACTCAAGCTACCTGTAAAAGCTTTTTTGCTTGTAGGATTATCTAATGCACGAATTTAGATATTCCAAAAATTCATCTAATTCATCCGTAATCTCCCCTTCTGATGCAAAGAGGTTATAACATTCATCATATATCTCATTTTGAGTTTCAGTTGACAATCCCCTTGAAATGATAACGACTTCTTCAAAATTGCCAAAAATTGTTTGAAACCATATATTAATAATATTTTGAGAATATTCACCTCTTGCTAATGCTAATGTTGCTGCTTGATTTAGATCTGTTCTGTATAAAAAAGTCTCAAAAGCATTCTCCTCAAGTCCATCTGGAATATCCATATACTCACTTGCTAACTTATTAAAATCTTTTTCAAAAGATTCTATATCATTAGTCAAAAAATAGTATATTTCATTTGGAATTGCTTCTTCCAACATAATTAATGCACATGTTGTATAGCAATATCCTGAATTACTATACAAAAATTCTTTAGCTTCTGGCATTCCTTTACTTTCAAAAAATTTAATTGTAAGGAAATCTGTAAACGCTTCAGAATTGTAATATCCCAGTTCCCCATTTTCAGAATCTGTAAGCACAAACTTATATGTACCAAGATTCTTATAAGTCAAACAATGAATAAGCTCATGTACATAAATAATCTGAGCCTGTTCCTCATTTGGTGTTTCAACCGCTGAATTCCGGAAAAAGCTGTTATTTTCAGGATCAGCCATAGCATTATAAACACTATAACCATCTACTTCTGAAAAATCAAGTTCATATACTT
>CALXVK010000026.1 GCA_944391975.1 uncultured Clostridia bacterium | reverse complement strand
TTCAAAAAGAGAAAATTTGTGGGACAAGAGAACCGTCCCCGTGTCCCTTGTTTCTTTGTCCATTTTTTAATTTATTCACAAAAATAATTATTTTACATAATATTATATAAATAAAGAAAATTATTTTAATTTATATAATGGAGTGTGAAGTATATATGAATTTTATTTTTCAAGCTATAGGATGGATATTTTTTATATATGGTTTTTTAAGTTTAGTTCAAGATATTATGTTCGAAATTAGTTCAAAAAAGATAAATCATAATATGAAAATTGTTGTTTTAGCTAAAAATTTAGAAAATGATTTAGAAAATTTTAGTAGAGAACTTGGAGATATAAAACGTAGAAATGGATATAAAAATATTACTCTAATTGATATGGAAGAAAATGATGATATACATAATGTTATAAATGTACTTGAAGAAAATGAAATAAATATGAGAGTTTTAACTAAAAAAGAAGGAGAAGAATATATAGGAGAATTTTTTAAAGTATAATTTTCATTCAAATTAAAAGAAATGTATTGATTTTAAAGAATTATTTTGTAGTTGACAAAATTAGATATATTATGATACTATACATCTTGAGTTTACTTAAAAAAAGCTCAAAATTTTCAAGTTAAACTTGGAGGAAAAATGAAAAGAGATATATTTGGATTAATTGTATCAGCAATTTTTATATCAGTAATTTTGGTGTCATCTAAGCTAATTGGAGAATCAAATAAAGAAGCAAGTAGAAAATATATACATATAATGTTATCTAATTGGTGGATAATTGCAATATTATTTTTTGATAGTGTTTATTTTGCAATAATTGGACCACTATTATTTATTGTTATAAATTCGATATCATATAAATATAATTTAATAAAAACTATGGAAAGAGATGAATCAGAAAAAGATGGTTTAGGAACAGTTTATTATGCATTAACATTATTTATAATGGCTATTTTAACATTTGGCGTTTTTCCAGAGTATAAAGGAATATATGGACCATTAATAGGCTTGGCAGGAATTGCTGTAATGGGATATAGTGATGGATTTGCAGCAATAGTTGGTAGATCTGTAAAAAGCCCTTCATATAAAATAGGAACAACTAAAAAAACTTTAGCAGGTTCTATTACAATGCTTGCAATTACATTTATAATTCTTTCCGGATTTTTAGTTTATGTAAAAGTTCCATATTGGTATTTTAAAGCAGCAATTATTTCAGTAATTGTAACTATAATAGAAGCTGTTTCGATAAAAGGAACAGATAATTTAACAGTACCATTAGCAACAGTTGGATTGTTATTATTAGTAATATAAAAAAGAAAGAGACTCGGCTTTTCAGCCGAGTCTCCGTTTGCTGTCGAACTTAACAATGTTGCTCTGGCGTTTCTGCTGGGTGTTTGTTCTTTTAGCACGTTTGCTTCTCTTCCTATGGTTGATCTGCGCAAAATTTAAGCATCCCAAACCAATAATAAGGAAGATACTAGAAAGTGTTTTAAAAAGTACATATACCACAGCGTTAAATACGCGCTGTTCAGCATCGATGATGACAGTAAGGTGCTTGAACACTATCCACCACATGCCAATAACGGCAATCATCACCAAAACTGACGGCCAGAAGATGGAGTGCTCAAATCCATCTTTTGCAGCCCAAGCCACGATAGAATCATCACTATGCATGATGTCATATCGATTTTGGGTCAGGTACTCAGTTTCAGCATCATAGTTATCAGCTTGAGACTGATAGTAAGATGCTGTTCCTCCTTTGTACTGCTGAGCCTGCTCAGCTGCATATTCCCGAGAATTCTCAGCAGATTCGATATCACGGTATATCATACCGAGCCGAACTTGAGTCACAGGGACTTTGGCGACATTAACAGTTACGAACAGCATAGCCACTACAGTGGCAATAAGCAACAGGCACCGAGTGGCAACCTGCCAAACTTTTTTCATCGTTCTTTTGAAATTCTTCATAAAGAATTCCCTCCTTTTCCTTATTAATTATTTTCGGTTCCCCAGGTACAAAGTACCATACAATTTAATTATAAATTTTTATAATATTTTTGTCAACTCATAACTTTATCAAGCTTTCATGGACGCTTTCAAATAAAATATAAAAAATTTAAAAAAACTCTTGAAAAAAAATGCGTTATAGAAGATAATATATCCTATAAAAGTTTGGAAAAATTTAAAAATACTAAATTGAAAAAACAATTTTCTAAAAATAGAAAATTTGAAAAAATACAAAGGAGGAATATATATGTATATATTCAATAGAGTTACAGTTGTTCCAAAATTGCCAGCTAGAATTGGAAGGCTTCCAGAAATAGCAAATAACCTATGGTGGTCTTGGAATACAGAGTTTTTGAGATTATTTCAAGAAATTGATACAGAATTATGGGAAAAAGTAGAAAGAAACCCAGTTAAATTTCTAAAATTAGTAAGTCAAGATAAAATAGAAAAAATATCAGAAGATCCTAGTTTTTTAAGAAAATATGATCAAGTAGTTGAAAATTTTGATGATTATATAAAAAGTAAAAATACATGGTATTCTAATAACTATCAAAAAAACAAAGATGATGTAATTGCATATTTTTCAGCTGAATATGGCTTAGATGAAATTTTACCTATTTATTCTGGAGGACTAGGTATATTATCAGGAGATCATTTAAAATCAGCAAGTGATTTAGGTATTCCTTTTGTTGCCATTGGTCTTTTATATAAAAATGGATATTTTCATCAAAAAATAGATGTAAATGGAAATCAATGTTGTGAATATAAAAATATAGATTTATATAATTTGCCAATAGTTCCTGTAAAAGATGAAAATAATGAAGATATCGTTGTTGAAATGGAAATGCTAGGAAAACCTATTTATATAAAATTATGGCAAATTACAGTTGGTAGAATTCATCTTTATTTAATGGACACTGATATTGATAAAAATGAACCAGATGTTAGAGAAATTACTTTAAGACTTTATGGCGGAGACAAAGAAATGAGAATTCGTCAAGAGATAATTCTTGGCATGGGTGGAGTAAAAGCATTAAAGCTATTAGGATATGAGCCAACTTTATATCATATGAATGAAGGACACTCATCATTTTTAATTTTGGAATTAATTCAAAATATTATGAATGAAAAACAAGTTTCATTTGATATAGCAAAAGAGATTGCTACTTCAGAGACTGTTTTTACAACTCATACACCAGTTCCTGCAGGAAATGATATTTTTAATATAAGTTTAGTAGAAAAATATTTTAATAAATTCTGGCCAAAATTGGGACTTTCAAGAGAAGAATTTTTAGGACTTGGAATGAAAGAAACAGAAGGTTTTGAGCAAGGATTTAATATGGGAATATTAGCTCTTAAAATTAGTGGAAAGAAAAATGGCGTAAGTAAACTTCATGGAGAAGTTTCAAGAGAATTATTCTCAGATGTATGGCCAAATATTGCTGATGATGAATCACCAATAACTTATGTAACAAATGGAATACACACATGTTCATGGCTTGCACCTAGAATTAAAGAATTATACAATGATTATTTACCACCATATTGGCAAGATAAAATACATCTTCAAACAACATGGGATAAAGTTGATGATATTCCAGATGATAGACTTTGGGAAGCTCATGTTTCTAGAAAAAAACGTTTAGTTAAATTAATTAAGGAAAATGTAACAAAAAGATTTTTAAATAATGGAGTTGGATATGATCAAATTTCAGAGCTAGTTGGAAATATTAATTCTAAAGCTTTGATTATAGGATTTGCAAGAAGATTTGCAACTTATAAAAGAGCAACATTAATTTTTAAGGATTTAACAAGACTTACTCAAATTTTATGTGATGAAAATAGACCAGTTATATTAGTATTTGCAGGAAAGGCACATCCAGCTGATAAAGAAGGTTCTGATCTAATAAAAATGATACATGAAATTTCTTTAATGCCACAGTTTAAAGGAAAAATATTCTTGTTAGAAAATTATAATATAAGTATAGCAAGATATTTAGTAAGCGGTGTTGATGTATGGCTTAATAACCCTCGTAGACCAATGGAAGCTTCTGGAACATCAGGAGAAAAAGCATCTGTAAATGGTGTTGTAAACTTTAGTGTTTTAGATGGCTGGTGGGCTGAAGGATATGATGGTAGTAACGGATGGGCTATTGGAAACGAAAATGAATATACAAATGATGAAGAACAAGATAAAGCTGATAGTAATAGTATTTATCATACATTAGAAAATCAAATAATACCTACATATTATAATCAAGATAGAAATGGAATGTCTAAAGATTGGATTAGACTCATGAAAAATTCTATAAAGTCAACAGCTGGAAAATATAGTATGTCTAGACAAGTAGTAGACTATGTAAATGAGCTATATATACCTCTTTGTAATTTAAGAAAAAAATATTTTACAAATTTAGATAATGTTATTAATTTTTCAGAATGGAAAAAAGTAATTAAATCAGAATGGGAAGCTATTGTTATAGAACAAGGAGATCTTGAAAATGTTAATAATGCAAAACTTATTGCTGGAAGTAAAATAAAAGTTAAATGTTATGTTTCACTTGGAAAGATAGAAGAATCACATGCCTGTGTTCAAGTTTATTTTGGACAATTCATGGAAAATGGAAATGTAAAAAATGTTTGCACAACAGAAATGAAAAAAATCGGAGAAAAAGATGGTAAGTTTGAATATGAAGGAACAATTGAACTTCAAACAGGTGGAAATTTTGGATATACATTTAGAGTTATGCCAAAACATGAAATGCTATTAGATCCAGAAAATATGAACTTAATTAAATGGTTAACAAAATAAAAATAAAATGGAGTCGATACATGGTACATGTTGACTCCATTTTTTTAATTTAGTTTTTTATAATTTGTGAATTTTATGTAAAAACCTTTGACTTTATGGCTATAGGCTGATATAATTAACACGGTTTAATTTTATGGCTAGGTTTATAGGTTTCCTAAAAAAACCTAAATATACAAATTTTAAGGAGAAAAATATGAAAAAAGTACTTTTAATTGGAGCAGATGGAATGCTTGGAGGAGAATTAAAAGAAAGATTAGAGAAAATTTATGAAGTAGAAGGAACAACTCTACAAACTTTAGATATATGTGATAGAGATGCAGTAATGAAAAAAGTAAAAGAAGTTAATCCATATTTTATTATAAATTGTGCTGCATATACAAATGTTGATGGATGTGAAGTAAACTATGAATTAGCAGAAAATGTTAATGGTAAAGCTTTAAGCAATATTGCGGATAGCGCTAAGGAAGTAGATGCGACAATTATTCATATTAGTACAGACTATGTTTTTGATGGAAAATTAGATGTAGATAAAGTTTATACTGAAGATATGGAACCAAATCCAGTAAGTGCTTATGGAAAAACAAAATTACTTGGTGAAAAAAATGTAGAAAAAGCTGAAAAATATTATATTTTAAGAACAGCTTGGTTATATGGAATTCGTGGAAAAAACTTTGTAAAAACTATGCTTCGATTAAGCAAAGAAAGAGATGAAGTAACAGTTGTTTCTGATCAACATGGAAGCCCTACATCAACTACTACATTATGTGAAATTATAGAACAAATTATGGAAAAAGAACCTGCTTATGGAATTTATCATTCAACATGTGAAGGATTTACAACTTGGTATGAATTCACATGTAAAATATATGAATATGCAGGAATTAAAACTAAAGTAAAACCAATTACATCAAAAGAATATAAAGAAATGTATCCACAGTCTAGTGATAGACCATTTAATAGCAAATTATCAAAGGATAAACTTCATAATATAGGAATTAATCCAAAAGAGTATAAAGAAGCGTTAAAAGAATATTTAAAGGAGGAATTGAAATAATGAAAGGAATTATTTTAGCAGGTGGAAGCGCAACAAGATTATATCCAATAACTTTAGCAGTTTCTAAACAAATGTTACCAGTATATGACAAACCAATGATTTATTATCCATTATCAATATTAATGATGGCAGGAATTAGAGAAGTATTAATAATTTCAACACCAACTCATTTACCAGCTTTTCAAAGTTTGTTAGGTGACGGATCTGATTTAGGAATGGACTTTAATTATAAAGTTCAAGAAAAACCAGTAGGTTTGGCAGATGCTTTTAAATTAGGAGCAGGATTTATTGGTGATGATAATGTTGCTTTAATCTTAGGAGATAATATGATTTATGGTTCAAGATTAGAAAGAGTATTAAAAGCAGCAAGTAATTTAAAAGAAGGTGGAGTAATTTTTGGATATAAAGTAGCTGATCCTACAAGTTATGGTGTTGTAGAAATAGATGATGAAGGAAATGCTATTTCAATAGAAGAAAAACCATCTAAACCAAAATCAGATTTAGCTGTTCCAGGAATTTATTTCTATGATAACGAAGTTGTTGAAATAGCTAAAAATTTACAGCCATCAGCTAGAGGGGAACTTGAAATAACAGATGTAAATGAAGCTTACATGAAAAAAGGAAAATTAAAAGTTATTCCATTAGGAACAGGATATGCTTGGTTTGATACAGGAACAGCTGATAGATTATCAGATGCATCTGATTTTGTTAAAGCTATTGAATTAAGACAAGGAACACAAATTGCTTGTTTAGAAGAATATGCATATAGAAATGGTTGGATAACAAAAGAAACTGTTTTAAAACATGTTGAAAAATATAAGAAAACAGAGTATGGAAAATACTTAAAACGTGTTATTGAAGAAAAGCCAAATGCTTATAAAAACATTTTTGATGGAGAGTTATTTAATAGTTAATAAAAATGAAAGGAGCAATTTTGTAAAATTGCTCTTTTTATTTTGTCAGATAATAAAAAAATACTTAAATTAGGTTGAAATTTTACTATTAATTTGATATAAATATATATGTTAAAATGTAAACATGTATTAATAAAACAGTAAGAATTTAAGGAGAAAAAAATGATAAGCAAAGACACAAATTCATTAGAAGATTTAAAAATTAATATAATTAGTTGGTATGATTTCAAAAATACAGATTCAATTTTATTAATTGGAGATATAGATAAAATTATAGTGGAGTTTTTATGCAAAAAATTTTCTAGAGTCGTAGTTATAGAAAATGATGCAAATAAAATAAATAATTTATATGAAATTTCTGAACAATGTCAAAATCTTAGTATTATTGATGAATTGTTTTTTGATATAGACAAATTCAGCGAAAAGTTTGATTATATCTTTATAATGAATTATTTTGATAAAAACCAAACAGATGATGAAATTAGAAGCTTAATTGATGAGAAAGATAAAGTTTTAAATGAAAATGGAAAAATACTAGCTGTATTCAAGAATAAATTGAGTGCAAAAGAAATATTAAATAGAAAATTTGACGGATTTTCAAAAGAAAGAATTAGTAATATTATAGATTATTCTGAATTTAAATATAATAAATTTTATTATGTTTTACCAAATGAGAATTATGTAAATATAATTTTTTCTGATAATTATTTACCAACAGAGAATGACATGGGAAGAAATATTAATTTTTCTTCTAAATCTTCTAATATAGGAACTTTAGAAAATGAATTTTTTAATAGAGTAATAAAAAATTACAAAAAAGATTTTAAAAATTGCTCAAATATATTTTTTGTTGAATTAAGCGCTGAAGAGATAGAAAATGAAGTTAAAGCGGTTTTTTATAGTAATTTAAGAAATGATGAATATAAAATAAGAACTAAATTATTAAAAGATATTGCTATAAAAGAATCAGCTTCAGAAAAAAGTATTGAACATATTGAAAAAATAAAGAAAAACATAGATATATTAAAAAGATTTAAAATAAATACATTAGATAATTATGAGGAATCTTGTATAACTAGTAAACTTGCTATTAATTATGAAAAGCTAGATGATATATTTTTAAGATTTTATAAAAGTGGTGATTCAAAATACAAAAATATAATTAATAAACTAAAAAATGAAATATTATTAAAATTAGAAAAAACAGATAGCCAAAATAATATTTTTGAAAAATATGAAATAGAAGTTCCAAAAAATTTAATAGAAAATATGACTTTTATAAAATATGGATTATGGGATTTGACTTTAAGAAATGTATTTTTAATTAATAATGAATTATATGTATATGATCAGGAATGGTTAGAAGAAAATGTTCCTATAGAATTTATTATATTTAGAAGTATATGGTACTTAGAAGATTTAACTAGAGATGAAAAAAATGATTTGTGTAAACAATTAGAACTTATTGAATATATAGAAATTTTTTGTGATTTAGAAGAAAAAATTGGTAAAAAAATAACTAACCAAAATTTACTTAGATTATATAGGAATTCTTTTTCTGAAATGAATTCTAATATATTACAAGAAGAAAATAGATTATTAAAAGAAAATGAATTCCAAAATGAATTAATGAATTGTAAACAATTAGTAAATTCTGATTTGGAAGCTAGACACAGAATAGTTGTAAGTCAAAAAGAAAATTTGGTTCAAGAATTAGCTAGAAGAGATGCTAGAATAAATGAACTTCAAATTGCAATTGCAAACTCTAAATCTTTAAAATGTACACGCACTTTGAAAAAATTAGTGAAAAATTCTGCTGTGTTAGCTGTTAAAATTTTTAGAAAACCTGTTAAATTTGTTTGTAAAAAAGCTTTACCTAAAAAAATTAGAAGAAAAATAAAATTAAAAGCAGAATATTCTAGAAAATTATCAAGACTATCAGGTATTCCAATGCTTTCACAATATAATCATACTATGAGAATATATGATAGAAAAGAAAATACTTATACTAATGTATACTCACAATTTAATTTTAATAAAACAATAGGAATACATTTACATTTATATTATGAAGATTTAGCTCAAGAGTTTTATGAATATTTAAGTAATATTCCATATGTTTTTGATTTATATATATCTATTAGACAAGGTGTAAGACCAAGTAAGATAAGAAAAGTATTTAAAAATATTACAAACTTAAATTATTTAGAAGTTGTAGTTTCTGAAAACAGTGGTAGAGATTTTGGACCAATGTTTGTACTTTTCGCTAAAAAACTAAGAAAATATGATTATATAATGCATATTCATTCTAAAAAAAGTTTAAGAATTGGGGAAGAGCAATCTGCATGGAGAAGGTATTTATTAGATAATCTTCTTGGAACTCCAGAATTAATAACAAAATATTTTTATATGATGGAAAATTTAGATATTGGTTTAGCTTATCCTGATGCACATTCATCTTTAACATCTTGGCTTCATACATGGCTTGATGAAAAAGAACTTGCTAAAAAAGTTATGAAAGATATTAATATTGAATTTGAAGATAAAATTTTAGAGTTTTCAGCAGGAAGTATGTTTTGGGCAAAAACTGATGCTATAAAACAATTATTAGATTTAAATCTAACTTGGGAAGATTTTGGAAAAGATAAAAAACAAACTGGTGGAACTCTAGAATATGTTTTTGAAAGAATTTTTGGAGTTGTAGCAAGACATAATAATTATAATATTGCTATATATAATCAAGAAAAACAATTCTTTTATTTAAATAAAGGCGATAAATTATTTGATAAATATTTTGAACAAAATGCGGATATTGCTGTTAATATACTGGCAAATTATGAAATAATTTCATTTGATATATTTGATACTTTAGTTACAAGAAAAATATATAATCCAGATGACGTATTTTTACTAATAGAAAAATATTTAAAGGAAAAAAATATTAATATTGATAATTATAAGAAAATAAGAAAAGATGCAGAATTAAATGTAAGAAAAAGAAAAAATTTTCAGGGAGATTGTACAATTCATGAAATATATGATGAATTTAAAAATTTAACTGATTTATCAGAAGAACAGATATTAGCCATAAAAGAAATAGAAATTGATACAGAATTAAAACTATGTATTCCAAGAAAAGATGCTTTATATATATTTAATAAATTATTAAATATGAATAAAAAAATAATTTTAATTAGTGACATGTATCTAACAAAAGATATGATAGAGAAAATATTAAGAAACTGTGGATATAATGGATATACTGATATATTAATTTCTTCAGAAATAGGATATAGAAAAGATAATGGAACAATGTGGGATTATTTCTTTTCTAAATATGGGAATCGCTTAACTGTACATGTTGGAGATAATGAACAATCTGATTTGCATCAACTAGCAGATAGAGTAAAACTTCATTTTTACTTTATTTCAAGTAAGAGATTATTACAGGTATCAAATTATGAAATATTAAATGATAAATTTGATTTACCAAATTCAGTTTTATTTGGGTGTGTATATAATAAGGTTATGTTTAATTCTCCATTTGCATTATATGATAATGAACATAAGGCTTTAATAAAGAATCCATTTGACTTAGGATATGCTATTATTGGACCTGTTATTTTATATTATATGTTATGGCTTATTAACTCATTAAAAAATAATGTTAATAATGAAGTAATATTATTTGCTGCAAGAGAAGGATATTATTTACAAAAAATATATAATTATTTAAAAGAAAAACTTGAAATTGAAGATTTAGAAAATATAGAAGAATATTATTTGTTGATTTCAAGAAGAGCAATAACTGTGGCTGGAATTGAAAATAAAGAAGATATATATAATTTATTTAGAAGAAATTATTCTGGGACATTAAGAGAATGTTTATATTACAGAATTGGCTATACTGAACTTAATTTTGAAAATAGAATAATAGAATTACCTAGGGATTTTGATATTGTAAAAAGAGTTATTGATGATAATTATGATATTATAATGAATCAGGTAAAAATGGAAAAAGAAAATTATTTAAGATATATTAATTCTTTGTCTTCAAGTATATATAGTAAAAATTTGAATTTTGTTGATTTGGGTTATACAGGAACTGCTCAATATTATTTATCTAAACTTTTAAATAAAAAAATTACAGGAAAATATTTTGCATTATCAGATAAAATTTTACCATTAGAAATAGGTTGTAAAGTAGATTCTTGTTATAACGATGATATTCATGATCCAAATATTTTAGAGGGTACTATTTATAGATATGCATTATTATTAGAGGGATTTTTAACAGCTCCAGTTGGTCAATTAAAATATATAGATGAAAATTTAAAACCTCATTATACATATGATGACAATAAGGATAGAATTAAAATTTTGGATGAAATATATAGAGGTATAACAGAACTAATAGATGATATGATTTCCATATATGGAAAAGATTTATTAGATGTAAAATTTAATAGAGATGTAATTGAAAACAATTATAAAGTATTTGCAAAAGAAACTGGAAAGCTAAATTCAGAAATGAAAAGGGTTTTTGAAATAGATGATTATTACTCTTGTAATGGAGTGATAAATGGAGCTGATATATATAATTAAAATTATATCTTATGTTGAAAAAATATATATTATGTGGTATAAATATGATGGTTATTTTTAGAAAGGAATTTTAAAGATGGGAAAATTTAAAAAAATTGAAACAAGTATAGACGGAGTTTATATTGTTGAGCCAACAGTTTTTGGTGATAATAGAGGATATTTTATGGAAACATATAGTAGGCCAGATTTTGAAGAACTTGGATTAAACTATGATTTTGTTCAAGATAATCAATCAAAATCAAGAAAAGGTGTTTTAAGAGGACTACATTTTCAAAAAGAAAATACTCAAGCAAAATTAGTTAGATGTTTAAAAGGTGAAGTATTTGATGTCGCTGTTGATTTAAGACCAGGAAGTAAAACATATGGAAAATGGGAAGGCGTTATAATTTCTGAGGAAAATAAGAGAATGTTTATGATACCTAGAGGTTTTGCACATGGATTTTTAGTTTTATCAGAAGAGGCTGAATTTGCTTATAAATGTGATGATGTTTATAATCATGAAGCTGAAGGTGGATTAAAATGGGATGATAAAGATGTTGGAATAGTATGGCCAGAAGTTCCTGGAATGAAACCTGAAGAATATATAACTTCTGAAAAAGATGTAAAATGGCCAAGCTTAGAAGAACTTAAGAAAACAGATTTATTTAAAAATTTAAAATAAAAATTGTTTTAAGAAAGGATTTGAAAATGAAAAATATTTTAGTAACAGGTGCTGCAGGATTTATAGGAGCAAATTTTGCAGAATTAATGGTAAAAAAATATGAAGGAAAATATAATATTATTGTTTTTGATAAATTAACTTATGCTGGAAATTTACATAATTTAGATAATATTAAAGATAAAATAACATTTGTAAAAGGTGATATTTGTGATTTTGAATTTGTAAAAGAAACTTTCAAAAAATATGATATTGATAGCGTTGTCCATTTTGCAGCTGAATCACATGTTGATAATAGTATAAAGAATCCTTTTATTTTTACACATACAAATGTAATAGGAACACATACTTTATTAGAAGCCGCAAAACAAATTTGGGGTGAAGGAAGTCCAAATAAATTTGTTCATATTTCAACAGATGAAGTATATGGAACTTTAGGAGAAACAGGATATTTTACAGAAACTTCTCCAATTAAACCAAATAGTCCATATTCAGCTTCTAAAGCATCATCAGATTTAATAGCTTTAGCTTATAGTGAAACTTTTAAAATGAATGTTAGTGTAACAAATTGTTCAAATAATTATGGACCATATCAACATCATGAAAAATTAATTCCACATATGATTTCAAAAGCTTTAAAAAATGAAAAATTACCAGTTTATGGTGAAGGAAAAAATATTAGAGATTGGCTATATGTTGAAGATCATTGTGAAGCAATTGATATAGTTTTACATAAAGGTAGAAAAGGTGAAAGATATAATATAGGTGGACATAATGAAAAAAGAAATATAGAGATAGTTAAATTAATTTTACAAAGACTTGGAAAATCAGAAGATTTAATAGAATTTGTAACAGATAGAAAAGGACATGATTATAGATATGCAATAGATCCAACAAAATTAAAGAATGAATTCGGTTGGGAACCAAAAACAATGTTTAAAGATGGAATAGTAAAAACAATAGATTGGTATTTAGATCATCCTGAGTACTTAGAAAAATAGTTTTAAAAGTTAAAATTTTTTGAGGATTTATATGGAAAAAGATAAAAATAGAGTCAATAAATTTGTAGGAATTAGTTCAAACATTTTGGGGGTTTTTGTAGTTATAATCTTAACTATTTTCTGTATTAGTGGAATCACTGTTACTGCAAAATTTATAAATCAAAATTGGACTGATTCAAATGAAAATATTGAGATAAAATTAGATAGTATAATTATCAATCTTATTGGAATAATTGCCTTTTTGGGAGTTATTCTAGGACTTTATAAAATATCAAAAAAGATAAGTAAAAAGTGGATTTTTGGTATTTCTATAGCTATAATTACAATAATCGGAATTTTTTGGGTTAATTATGTAAAAGTACCTGTTAAAGCGGATCAGAAAGTAATTTATGATTTAGCATTTAGTTTTTTAGATGGAAAATTTGATTATTTAGATGAAGGTTATTATTTATTTTTACATCCACTTCAACTTGGAATTCTATATTTTATAATGTTTGTTTATAAGATTATAAACATTCAAAGTCCATTAGTATTTCAAAATTTAAATATAATTTTTGTAATTATTTCTACAATATTTTTATATAAAATATGTAAAAAAATTTATAATAATGAAAAAACAAATAGAATATTTTTAATATTAATAACTTTTTTTATAGTGATGCCAATGATTCCTATTTTAGTATATGGGAATATTGTTGGTTTTATGCTATCATTAATTTCTATATATTTTATTATAAAATATTTTGATGAAAGAAAAATAAGACAGTTAGTTATTGCTAGTATATCAATGATTTTTTCAATTATGCTAAAGCAAAATAGCCAAGTACTTTTAATTGCTATATGTATAATTATGTTTTTAGATTTTTTAAAAACAATGAAAAAATCTAACTTAATTTTTATATTTGTTACTGTTATTATTACTGTATTATTAACTCCAATGATTTATAAATTAACAGAAACGTTTACAGGAGAAAAAGTAAATGATGGAATTCCTATGATTACATATATTGCAATGGGAATGGCAGAAGAGGTAGATAGAGCTCCACGGTTGGTATAATGCTGGATTTAATGTTGAAACTGTATATATAGAAAATAATAATGATAGTGAGGCAACTTCAGAATATAGTAAACAAGAGATAAAAAATAGATTAAAATTTTTTATAGAAAATCCATCAAAATTTATAGATTACTATAATGAAAAGATTTATTCTACCTGGTTAGAACCAACTTTTCAAACATTATGGTTTAGTAGTCCTATGGAACAAACTACTGATGAGATTTCTGAATATTATTCTAATCAAAAATTAATACCTAGTATGTTATCTGGAAAAGTTTCAGAAATAATAATAAGATTTTTAGATGTATATCAAATTATTATTTATGGTTTTACAGCTTTGAATATTGGGATTAGTATAAAAAATAAAGAATTAAATGAAAAAAATATTATTTTAGTATTAGTTTTCTTTGGAGGATTTTTATTCCATATTCTTTGGGAAACCAAGAGTGTTTATGTAATACCATATTTTTATGTATTAATTCCAGTAGCAGCTGATGGAATTAGAAAAGTAATAGATTTAATTTATAAAAAGAAAAGCTTAGGAGGAACAGAAAAAACTAATGGATAAAATATCAATTATAGTATCTTGTTACAATGAAGAAAAAACAGTTAATATTCTAATAGATAAATTAGAAGAAGTAGCACAAGATGAAGTTTTTAAAGATGTTGAATTTGAATATGTTTTTGTAAATGATGGATCAAAAGATGAGACATTAAATATTTTAAAAAAGATGTCAGATGAAAAGAAAAACGTAAGATATATTTCTTTTTCAAGAAATTTTGGAAAAGAAGCAGCAATGCTTGCAGGTCTTGAATATGCAACTGGTGATTACTTTGCTTTAATGGATGCTGATCTTCAAGATCCACCAGAGCTTTTAAGAGAAATGTATATTTCTATAAAAACTGAAGATTATGATTGTATTGCAACAAGAAGAGTAACAAGAAAAGGGGAACCACTTTTAAGGAGCTTCTTTTCAAGAACATTTTATAAATTAATAAATAAAATGACAGATTTTGAAATGGTAGATGGAGCCAGAGATTATGGGCTTATGACAAAGCAAGTTAGAGATTCAATTATTTCAATGAAAGAATATAATAGATATTATAAAGGATTATTTGCTTTTGTTGGATTTAAGAAAAAATGGATTGAATACGAAAATGTTGAGAGAGTTGCAGGAGAGACCAAATGGTCTTTTTGGAAATTATTTAAATATGCTTTAGAAGGAATTACGGCTTTTACAACAACTCCTCTTGCTATAGCTTCTGTTATAGGATTGTTATTTTGTTTAATTTCAGGAATTGCAATTATTTTTATAATTATAAAAACATTAGTATATGGAGATGCTACATCAGGTTGGCCAAGCCTTGCTTGTATTATAATGTTTATGGGAGGAATACAACTTTTAAGTTTAGGAATCATAGGACAATATCTTTCTAAAACATATTTAGAAGTAAAAAATAGACCAATATATATAATAAGAGAACATGATAATAAGTAGTTTTTGGGGGAAAAATAATGAAAGAAAAAATCAAAAAAATTTATAATTGGGAATATTTTCCATTTTTACTAGTATTTGTAATTTTGCTATTTGGAAGTTTTTTTATTGATATTTTTGGCTATGCTGATGATAGCTGGTTTATTGAATGGTCTGAAAATAGATCTAGTATTGATTTTTTGACATGGAGATATGGAGATTGGACTTCTAGAGTGATAATTGAATTTTTTTTAATAAATCTTTTAAAAATGGGCAAAATAATTTGTTCAATATTCGTGTCTCTAATGTTTTCACTACTTGGAGTTGCAATTTCAAAAACATTTATATTAAATAAAAATGATATTGAAAAAAATAGAATAATAAATTGGATTATTTTATTTTTATTATTAACAATATCATATGATGTATTAATTGGTGCTGGAGTTATGGCAACAATAGTTAATTATTTATTTCCAATTACTCTTGGAATATTCGCTTTACTATTTATTAGAAAAAGTATTTTAAAAGAAAAAATAAGAAAATATGAGTATCCATTATATTTGTTTTCAGTAATAGTTGCTACAAATATGGAGCAAATGTGTGCAATACTTTTTGTTGTGAGCTTTTTGGCTTTGATTTACTTTATTGTAAAAGAAAAAAAATTAAATATTTTTATTTTGATTTTATTTATTATTTCTACAGTAGGTTTAGTAAACATATTAGTATGTCCAGGCAATGACTTAAGATATGAATCAGAAATAAAAACATGGTATCCTGATTATGCTAACTTTGGAATTATTGAAAAAATAAAGTGTGGAATTTATGCGGTAATGGTATCTTGTTTTGGAAGTGTAAATCTTCCTTATATTATTTTTTCAATAATTATTATGATACAAATTTTAAAAAATTATAAAAATATAATTTTAAAAATTATTTCAATAATTCCAGTTATTTTAGGAACAGCTTTTACTTTGTTTGCTCCAATAACTTCTACAATTTTTCCTAATATGTACGGAATTAATAATGTTATAATGACAGGTTTTAATGCTCAAACTACAAGACTATTGTTTTTTATACCATATATATTCGCTTTATTGTGTTTGGTTATTTCTACTTTGTTAGTATATAGAAAGAATTGGAAAACTATACTATTACTATTAATTTTAGGTGCGGGATTTACAAGTAAATTTATTATGGGATTTAATCCGACTGTTTTTATATCAGGAGTAAGAGCTTCCTTTATAATGATATGCACATTCATTATTTCGACAATTATAGTGATTGAAAAAGAAGATAAAAAATATTTAGAGCAATTTATAAATTTTTTAATTATTTGTGCAATGTTAAAGTCTGCTGATAATATATCTGCTTTACATACAATTGGTATATTATAAAATAAACTTTTATATTAAAATTTGGAGGAAAAATGGAATTTTTTAAATTACTAATTAAAGACAGAAAACTAGTATTTAAACTTGGAAAAAATGATTTTAGAAATAGGTTTGCAAATACGAGTCTAGGTTCAATATGGGGATTCTTACAACCTTTTGTATTTATGATAACTTATGTTATTGTATTTCAATATATTTTAAAAACAGGAAGTTCAGGAGAATATCCATATGTTGTATGGTTTTTACCTGGTATGGCAACATGGATGTTTTGTAATGATGCAATTTTGACAGCAAGTAATTCAATAAGAGCATATAGCTATTTAGTAAAAAAAGTAGTATTTCCGGTTGATATAATACCGATAATTTCACTTACATCATCAAGTTTTATAGGAATATTTTTAGTTTTGATTGCTATTGTATCAGCAAGTATATATGGATATTTTCCAAATTTATTAAATGTAATTTATATTGTTTTTGCAGCACTTTGTTTTATAATAGCATTAACTAGATTTACTTCAGCACTTGCTACATTAGTACCTGATTTTTCTCAACTTTTAAATATCTTAATGCAGTTATTTATGTGGTTTACACCTATAGTTTGGAATTTAAATATGATTCAGGGAAAATTAGTGTGTTTGTTTAAAGCATTTCCATTTACATATTTAGTAGAAGGAATGAGACAAGCTTTTATAAATTCAACGATTATAACAGAACATCATGGATTATATACATTTATATTTTGGGCAATAACAATAATTTTATTTGTTTGGGGAAATTACATATTTAAAAAAGCTAAAAAAGATTTTGCAGATGTTTTATAAAATTTAACTAAGGAATGGAATAGATAATGGAAAAAATAGATATTTTAATGCCTACATATAATGGGAGATTATATTTAAGAAAACAATTAGATTCTATTTTAAACCAGACATTTAGTGATTTTAGATTAATTGTTTCAGATGATGCTTCAACTGATAGTACTTTAGAAATTTTAAAAGAATATGAGAAAAAAGATAGAAGAATTGAAATATATGGTCATCAGAAAAATATTGGAGTTTCTGCTAATTTTGAATTTTTGATTGGAAAAGTAAGAAGCGAATATTTTATGTTTTCTGATCAAGATGATGTTTGGGAACCTGATAAAATTGAAAAAACTTTTAATAAAATGAAAGAAACTGATAGTGATTTAGTATATACTGATTTAGAAGTAACAAATTCAAGATTAAAAACTATAGCACCGTCATATTGGAAATTAAAAGGATTTGAAAATAAGATAAAAAATTATAATAATTTTGAAAGTTTATATTTAAATAATTATATAACAGGTTGTACTATGCTTATAAAAAGTAAATGGATAAACGAATTTTTACCATTTCCAAAAAGTAGTAAATATATCTTATATGATTATTGGATTTCTTTAGTTATAAGTCAAAAAGGTAAGATGGCTTATGTAGATGAACCTACCATAAAGTATAGACAACATAAGAAAAATCAAGTGGGTTCAAAAACAAAATCAGAAGAATTAGATTCATTAGATGAAATTAGAGAATTATTTATAGATGTTAAGATAGATCATTTTAAAACATTTATTCAAAATGAAAAAATTTTTATAAGTGAAGATATAAGAAGATTAAATTATGAAGCTTTAAATTATTTTGAAAAATTAAAAAATGTAAATAAGTTTAATTTTTCAAATTGGAGTTTATTTTTTAAATTATATAAATATGAAGAATTTAGCTATAAAATGAAGAATTTTTTAATTTTAAATATGCCTGCAATTGCAAGAATTGCTTTTAAACATGTAAAAAAATCTGACAAACAACGTAATAAATAAAAATATTTTGTGAAAGGAGAATCTGTTATAATAAAAGTATTA
>CALXVK010000025.1 GCA_944391975.1 uncultured Clostridia bacterium | reverse complement strand
GTCGCTATAGGGTTCGAACCTATGACCTCCTGCTTGTAAGGCAGATGCTCTCCCAGCTGAGCTAAGCGACCATTTAAAAAAGCTTTTATCTCTTCAACGAGATTTATTTTAACATACTGAATATTGTTTGTCAACATTTTTTTCAATTTTTTCCAATTTTATTTTTAATTTTCTTTCAACACCAGTCAACTCAAAGGTTACAACAATTAAAGAATTAATTATAAATAACTTTATATTAAATAAGTTATATAAAAAAGCACACGGTTAAAATACATCTCTGCATCTAACCGTGTACTTTTCAAGATGTAGCCATCTTGTTAGACTTCAAGTTCAAGAAATAATCTTCCTGTATCGACAAAGTTCGTTGTACAAATCAAAAAATTCCGTGCCGGTTCATGACTTGTACATACAGAAAGTTTTTTAACCCTTGGCAATTGGGTTTTCAGTTCTTGAATTACATCCTGTTTTGCCATAGGATCATTCTCGAACATTCCCCAATCACCTATCTTATATGTGCCGTTTCCACAGTAAAAAGTTCGAATACTTCCTAAAATTTTGCCACCTTTTTCAATCATAAAAATCCGGCTTGTTTTAAGATCTTTTCTAAACTTCTCCTCTGTGTAGTTTTGGTATTCCTCTATTATATCTTCTATCCCCCATTCTTCAAAATCGCTTTCTTTGGATTCATCAGCCTTTATAATAGGATAATAATAGAGCCATTGATACCAAAACTCTCTATCTTCATAGAGTTTCTTGTAAACTTGAAAGTCTTTTACATTTGCTTTCCGCAATTGTACCATAATATCTCTCCCTTCCGGTTTATTCTTTGATATTATAACAATTCTTTATTTTTATGTCAACCTATATATTTTTTTACAAAAAGTCAAATTCATCAAAATTTTACAAATAGTTTTAACTATGTTATAATTTATTTAGATTTGGAGATAAGGATAGATACTTATCACAAATTACTCTTCTATTCCTGAATAGAAGTAGTCAAAATACTAGTCAAATTTGAATTATGGAATTCAGGGAAATCTATAAGTTAGGAGGATTTTAATGGAAGAGATGATTTAGACCTAAAACGTTGTGTTAGCGTTTTAGGTCTCTTATTTTACTATAAATATATTATTTGAAAATTTTTTATGTAAAAAAACAGTGGCATTAAAATCAGTTTAATAATTTTTATGCCACTGTTATTATATTATAAAGAGTTTATTATGAACTATTTTGAAATAATATCGCAAACCAAATTACTAATTTCTGTTGGATTTTCAACTGGTAATCCTTCTATTAATCTTGCTTCCGCATATAATATCTTAGTATAATTCTTTAATTCATCTTTATTTTCTTTATATAAAGTTTTAATTTTCTCTGCAATTGGATGATTTTTGTTAATCTCTAATACCATTTGAGCTTTTATATTATTATCATTTGGCATACTATTTAAAACTTTTTCCATCTGTGCAGAAACAACCCCTTCATTGCTTAAGCATACTGGATGATTTTTTAATCTATTTGTAAATTTAACTCCTTGTACTTCTGAACCTATTGTTTCTTTCATTAATTCAAACATTTCTTTATTCTCTTCGTTTTCTTTCTTTAAACTTTCTTTCTCTTCTTGACTGTCTAAATCAATATTTTCAGCACAAATATTTACAAATTTCTTTTCATTATATGTCATCAATACTTGAATAACAAATTCATCTATATTTTCTGTTAAATATAAAATCTCATATCCCTTATCTTTAACACCTTCAACTTGTGGAAGCATATCTATTTTATCATTGCTTTCTCCACTAGCATAATAAATATCTTTTTGATCTTCTTTCATTCTAGATACATATTCATCTAATGTAACTAAGTCTTTTTCTGTACTTGAATAGAACATAAGTAAATCTTTTAAAGTATCTTTATTTACTCCATAATCATTATAAGCTCCAAATTTTAATTGTGTTCCAAATATTCTAAAGAATTTGTTATAATCTTCACGATTATTTTTTAACATATTTAATAATTCAGATTTAATTTTCTTTTCTAGATTCTTTTCAATAACCTTTAATTGTCTATCATGTTGCAACATCTCTCTTGAAATATTTAATGACAAATCTGGACTATCAACTAAACCTTTTACAAAACTAAAATAATCAGGTAATAAATCTGCACATTTATCCATTATCAAAACACCATTTGAATATAATTGTAAACCTTTTTCATATTCTTTTGTATAATAATCATATGGTAAATGTGAAGGAATATATAAAATAGCATTATAACTTATTCCACCTTCAATTGATGTATGAATTACTTTTAATGGATCTTGGAAATCATAAAATTTTTCTTTATAAAAATTATTATATTCTTCATCTTTTATTTCAGATTTTTTCTTTTTCCATAATGGAACCATACTATTTAAAGTTTCGGTTTCAGTATATGTTTCATATTCTTTTTTATCTGAATCCTTTGTATCTTCTTTTAATCTGCTCTTTTTAACTTCCATTTGAATTGGATAACGAATATAGTCTGAATATTTCTTTACTAATTCTTTTATTTTATATTCATCTAGAAATTCACTATATTTTTCATCTTCTGTATCTTCTTTTAATTTTAATGTAATAGTTGTACCACAACCATCTTTTTCAGATTTCTCAATTGTATAGCCTTCTGCACCTTTTGAACTCCATGTATTTGCTTCATCTGAACCGTATGGTTTGCTACAAACAGTTACTTCACTTGCTACCATAAAAGCTGAATAAAATCCAACACCAAATTGACCTATAATATCAATATCTTCTTTTTTCTCGTTTGCATCCTTAAATGCTAAAGACCCACTTTTAGCTATAGTTCCTAGATTTTTCTCTAATTCTTCTTCAGTCATACCACAACCATTATCTGAAATTGTAAGAGTTCTATCATCTTTATTAGTTTTGATTTCAATCTTTAAATCTTCCCTATTTACTTTAACATCTTTCTCTGTTAAAGAACGATAATACAATTTATCAATTGCATCACTTCCATTTGAAATTAGCTCTCTTAAAAATATTTCCTTATTTGTATAGATAGAATTAATCATTAAATCTAGCAATCTTTTTGATTCTGCTTTAAAAGCTTTTGTTTTCATTTGTCTTACCTCCTATATTTAAAACATTTATTAGTTTCAGTATTATAGTTATAAGAAAATCCTATAATATTGTATTTAACTTTTCATCACTTTCCAAATTATATAACTTTATTTTAGCAAAGTCAATAGCTGATTGCTAATTTATTTAAAAATTCTATATAAAAAGGAGACACTGTGCTTTCTTTCGATTGCACAGCGTCTCCTTTTGACAGGTAACCCCATCTTTTTGTGTTTGTGGTGTTATTTGGTTTTACTTGCGAAAAAACAGCCTACCAATTGCGATGGCCACTATTACAGCAGCAATTATAGTAAACAGAATTACATTGCTACCCAAAAAATTGTACAGTATTATAAGGATGGTGAACCCCACTGTGCACCGCGTTGCAACACTCTGGTGTACATGGTTATTCCACTTAATTTTATTCAGATAGCCTCGACCAGCAATAAAAGCGGAGATTCCAACGATGATAACAGCAGTTCCGACAAGCGAAACGACCGAATGAATCGGGTGGAAAATCCAGCCGGCATCCAGCCACACGATGGCCAAAAAGGCCAGAACACTTACAAACCGTACAGGGTTTTCGATGAGTTTCTTCCAAAAATATACTACTTCCGTAATAATACCGTTATAATTATTCTTCATGTTCTTTCCTCCCTAATGTCTATTGAACCCGTTTTTCACTTCATCTACAATAGTCTTGGTTTTTTCTTTTATATCACGCTTCTTTTGCTCAATTCGATCCGGTGTATTTTTCAAATACACAATAAACCAAATAATCAGCAAAATGGCATCGATATAAAGCAGTACATGCCGAACTTGAATGAACAAGCAAGCGACTATGGCAAGAATGATCCAGAACGACATAAACATAGCATATCTGCCAACAAGTACGTTCATAAACGCGTCAAAAGCGCTTATTTTCCGCAATTCATAGTGTATTGCCGTACATACAAGAATCGATGCGATTACTACAAAAATTCCAACATACCATTTTTCAATCAAATTAACACCATTCCTTTCTCCGTCACCATTGTAACAGACTTACAATTTATAGTTCCCACAAACACAATTTAATTATAACTTATTATAAATTTTATGTCAAAATTTTGTTTTATTTATCCTTAAAATTATACTTGATATGCAGTTATTTCATAAACTGTTTCATCTTCTGCTATAGCAACAACTCCTCTATATCCGCTATCATCAGGATAAGCTACAGAAACTTGTTCAAAGCTTTCAATATCTTCTAATTCTGTTATATCTTTTGCTATAAATTCTCCTGTTCTATATCCCTCTTCCATATCAATTCCTTTTACTGTTCCATCTGTTTGTAATAATAAAACTAGAGGATAATTCCAATCTTGTCCTTCCTCTCCAACAAAAATAGCTTCTATATCTCCACTATTAGTTACAGTATATTCTGTATCATATTCTATTCCATCGTCATCTCCAAGTAAATATTCATTTAATTCTGTATCATAAAATGTAATAGTTAATTCATCACCATTTTCTTCAATATCAAAACTATCTGCATATGTCTCATCAGTTTCCTCTACAGTGTAATATGAATTATAATCATCTTCATCAACTTCTGAAACTGTATATGTTCCATCATTTTCATACTCCATTCCTGTTTCATTTGAAACTTCATTATCAGATTCTGTAGAATTTTCAGTAATATTTTCTGAATTATCTACATTTTGAGATGCTGTATTTGTATTATCTGATTGTTCTGAAGCATTATTGTTATTAATTACTACAAAAGCAATAACTGCTACTAGTATAATAACAACTAATAAAATAATTAAACCTTTTTTCATTTTCTTCCTCCTTTTTGATTTTTTATTATTGTATCATAACAATAATTTTATTCAATATAAAAATAACCTTTTATTATTAAATTAATATTAAATAATAAAAGGTTGTTTAAATTTTATTTTTCTAATATTTTTTTCAAAAACTTACCTGTGTATGATCTTTCATTTTTTGCTACTTGCTCAGGTGTTCCAATAGCAACAACTTCTCCTCCATTTTCTCCACCTTCAGGACCTAAATCTATTATATGATCTGCTGTTTTAATTAAATCTAAATTATGTTCAATAACAATAATTGTATTACCTGTATCTACTAATCTTTGTAATATATCTATTAATCTACTTACATCATCTACATGTAAACCAGTTGTTGGTTCATCTAGAATATATAATGTTTTTCCTGTAGGTCTTTTTGAAAGCTCTGTTGCAAGTTTTACTCTTTGAGCTTCACCACCTGATAATGTAGTTGAAGGTTGACCTAATTTAATATATCCTAATCCTACATCTTTTAATGCTTGAATTTTATTTTTTATTTTAGGAATATTTGCGAAGAAGTCTATTGCCTCTTCTACAGTCATATTTAAAACATCTGATATTGTTTTGTCTTTATATCTAACCTCTAAAGTTTCACGATTATATCTTTTCCCATTACAAACTTCGCAAGGTACATAAATATCAGGTAGGAAATTCATCTCAATTTTTATAACACCATCACCTTGACAAGCTTCGCATCTTCCACCTTCTACATTAAAACTAAATCTTCCTTTTGAATATCCACGCATTTTAGCTTCATTAGTTCCTGCAAAAATATCACGTATTGTATCAAATACTCCTGTGTATGTCGCAGGGTTAGAACGAGGAGTTCTTCCTATTGGTGATTGGTCAATATTTATAATTTTATCTATATTCTTAATACCAAGAATTTTTTCACATTTACCTGGTTTTTCATTTGAACGATTTATGTCTCTTGCTAAACTTTTATATAAAATCTCATTTACAAGAGTTGATTTTCCTGAGCCTGAAACTCCAGTAACACAATTAAATACACCTAATGGAAATTTTACATTAATATTTTTCAAGTTATGTTCAGTAGCTCCTTTAATTTCAATACTCATTCCATTTGATTTTCTTCTTTTTTTAGGAACTTTAATTGACATTCTTCCACTTAAATATTTGGCTGTAATTGAATCAGAAACATCTTTTATTTCCTCAGCAGTTCCGCTGAGCCATAACTTTTCCACCATGAACACCTGCACCTGGACCAATATCTATAATTTGATCTGCAGCATACATAGTATCTTCATCATGTTCTACTACAATAACTGTATTTCCTAAATCTCTTAATTTTTTCAAAGTTTCTATTAATTTTTCATTATCTCTTTGATGTAATCCTATACTTGGTTCATCTAAAATATACATAACTCCAGATAAACCTGAACCTATTTGAGTTGCTAACCTTATTCTTTGAGCTTCACCACCTGATAAAGTTCCTGCTGGTCTTGATAAAGTTAAATAATCAAGACCTACATCAATTAAAAATTGTAATCTTTTATTTAACTCTTTAAAAATCATATCAGCAATCATTCTGTCTTTTTTACCAAGTTCTAGATTTTCTAAATATGATTTTATACTTCTAATTGGCATATCTGTAAGTTCATTTATATTTTTATCTCCAACTCTAACAGCTAATGCTTCTTTTTTTAATCTTGCTCCATTACAAACATAACATGGACTTTCACTCATATACATTTCATAAAAGCCTCTCATAGCTTGTGATTTTGTTTCTCTATATCTTCTGTCAAGAGTAGGTAAAACACCTTCAAAGGCTTGAGTAAACTTTCTTACTCCTGCGCTTGTTTTATATTCAAAATCTATTTCTTCATCACCAGTACCATAAAGAATTTTCTCTAAAAATTCTCTAGGTAATTTTTTTATTGGTTTATTTTTTATATCAACTCCATAATGTTTTCCTATGCTTTCGAAATACATTTTTGCCATTGTATCTCCTCTTTTCATAGTACTTGCACCAAAAGCTTTAACTCCATCATAAAGTGTTTTATTTTTGTCTGGAATTATCAAATCTTCATCCATTTTCATAAGATAACCAATACCAGTACATTTTGGACATGCACCATAAGGATTATTAAATGAAAACATTCTAGGAGATAGTTCTTCAAAACTAATTCCACAATCAGGACAGGCATAACTTGTACTGTATAGTTTTTCACCTTGTTTTGGGATGCTTACTTTTACAAGATTTTCTGAATGCTTTAATGCAGTTTCAATAGACTCTGTTAATCTATTAATAATTCCATCTTTTATAATTAATCTATCAACTAAAATATCTATATTATGCTTTTTATTTTTATCTAGTTTTATTTCATCTTCAAACTCATAAAGTTCTCCATCAATATAGCACCTTACAAAACCTTCTTTTTGAATATTTTGTAAAAGTTTAACATGTTCACCTTTTTGACCTCTAATAACTGGTGCTAAAATTTGAATTCTTGTTCCTTCTTCTAATTCCATTATATTATCTACAATTTGGTCTATTGTTTGTTTTTCAATTTTTCTACCACAATTTGGGCAATATGGAATACCTATTCTAGCATAAAGAAGCCTAATATAATCATATATCTCTGTAACTGTTCCAACAGTTGAACGAGGATTTTTTGATGTTGTCTTTTGATCTATTGAAATAGCTGGTGAAAGTCCATCTATGTTATCAACATCTGGTTTTTCCATAATTCCTAAGAATTGTCTTGCATATGAAGATAAACTTTCAACATATCTTCTTTGGCCTTCTGCATATAAAGTATCAAAAGCTAATGATGATTTTCCAGATCCAGAAAGACCTGTAATAACAACTAATTTATTTTTTGGAATAGTAATATTAATGTTTTTTAAGTTGTGCTCTCGAGCACCTTTTATAACAATATTATCCATTTAAATTTGCCCCCTATTAGTTATTCTGTTATTATAAAAATAATTTTTACAGCGGAAAAATTATATCATGGAATTTTTATTTTGTAAATAGTTTTACAAACATTTTTTTGGTGATAATTTTATAAAAAAAGATAGAAAAACAAGCTAATTTTTCTATCTATTTTCCCAATCATCATCATCTATATTTTTTTCTCTTTTTACAGATAAATCACTATGTACTTTTTCAAATTGAACTGTTTTAAAAGTTCCTGGATTTGCACTATATTTATCAATAGATTTTTCACTTATCATTCTTTCTAAAGTTCTAAATCTATTTTTATAAATCTGTTTTATCTTTTCATCATCAAATAACAAATCCATTAGAATCTCTAATTTTTCATCAAGAGGCACATCTTTTTTTAAACTTTCCTTCAGATTAAGTTTTCTGAGTTGTTCTTCAGTTGGATTATCCAAATCTTGAATTAAATCTATTTCCTTTGCAACTTCAACCATTCTTCCAAATAGCCTAATGTTATCAATCCATACTTCAGGCTTAATAGTTCCATTAGGCATTCTAAATTCTAATCTTGCACTTTTAGAAGATTTCATATCTCTTAAAGCTATAGAATTTTTCTTAAAATTAATTCCTTGTTTTTCAACTATCAAATCAAGCAATTCTTCTCTACTCATATTTTCATCATAACTTATTGTTCCAAACAAATTTGAAATTGGTCCGAACTTACTAGCAGTGTTTATATTGGCTCTTAATATATCTCCCTCTTCATTACAAATATGATATAAAAGTTCTTCTGAATTACAATACAATTCATAAAAATTAATTATTGATCGAGCTGTATCTAAATTATTAATACCTATATTAATTTGTCCAGCAACATTATTTTTATTTGTATTGTTAAAACCAACATCTTGTAAAAATCCACAAATTGCATAAAGTTCTTTTATAGCTTCTGGTTTATCAGTTAAAGGTGGTGAAACGACTTCATTTCCAATTGGAACTGTTGCATCTGTACTAAATTCCCAATCGCCATATGGACTTACACTAGGTAAACTATCATTTAAAAACATATCAAAATAAGGAATCTTTGCATCTTCAAAATTAGCTTCAATTTCAACTCCATATGTTGTTTCCTGATTTTGTAAACCTATAGTTGTATCAGATTCACTGACTCCTTCTCTATAATCGTGAAATTTAAAAAAATTAAGAGCTTTAATATAAGTATCTTTTACCTTACCTTCTGGTATACTTGAAAATAAAAATTCATATGTTCTTACATCATTTTCACTTTTTACAATCCCAGCAACCGTTTTTATATATAAACAAGATTCTCTATATTCATCTTTTCCTGAACTTTCTTCTATTAATCTTATTCTTTCCTTTATTATTTTACTTATCTTATTTATATTTTCTTTATAAAATTCATCTTCTTGTATAGGCTCTATTAATCTAAGATAATCGTGAACAAATTCCTCTGGCCTAACCGTTTTTTTATTTTCTAAAATTCTATTTAACAAGTCATTACATAAAGCTTTATATTCTTCTTCATTTAAAACCTGCATTATATTGTCTCTATTTCTATTTAATAAAGCTAATAATCTATCTAAATCCAAACTTTTCATTTCTTCTAAAAAACTTTGTTTAAACTCTTGTTTTAAATCATCTTGCTTAATAGAACTAACTAGAGCAAGTTTTCCTGAAAAACACCAATCATCTGATTTACTAATATCGATTTTTTCGTAAAAATATCTTAATGTTTTTTCTTCTGATATATCTACTAAAAAATCAACATCTGGACTACAAAGAATACCAAAAATTATCTCTTCGATTTCTTCATCTCCTAAATTTCTAATTGAATTATTAACATCCATCAAAGCTTGTTCAAATAATTCTTTTCCAAATACCTCTATTGCATTATCTCTTTTTATAATTTCTTTACTTTGTGATAATTCTAAAACTTTAGATAAAATCTTCTGCTTTAATTCTTTATCGTTAACCAATATAATCATTCTTAATCGTTTATCTTGTTTAGATAGAGACTTTGACTTTATTATATTATATAATTTTTCATAAAATTCATCCATTAAAATTCTCCTTATAATTTATACTATCATTTATATAAATAAATGAAAACGTTTTTTACATATTTGTAATATAAAATTTACATTTGTAAGAATAAAAGAGAATTTAATTATAACCATTTAGCTTCAGCACTTTTATATAAAAAACTTTGGAATATATTAATTCCAAAGTTTTTTATTTTTTATTCTGATTTTATTTTCTCTATAAAATCATTTAGTTTCATAGCACCAATATCTCCATCACTTCTTGAACGAACTCCAATTTGTTCATTTTCAACTTCTTTATCTCCAATAATTAACATATATGGAATCTTTTGAAGCTGAGCTTCTCTTATTTTATATCCAATTTTTTCTGATCTATCATCTAATTCAACTCTTAAATTTTGACTAGCTAAACTTGAAACTACTTCTTTTGCATAATCAACATGTCTATCTGCAATTGTTAAAACTTTTACTTGAACTGGTGAAAGCCATAATGGTAAAGCACCTTTCGTTTCTTCAATTAAGAAAGAAATAAATCTATCAGAAGAACCTAAAATTGCTCTATGAATTACAACTGGTCTATGTTTTGCTCCATCTTCTCCAATATATTCTAGTTCAAATCTTTCTGGAAGTGCAAAATCTAATTGACATGTTGGAATTGTAACATCATGATTTAAAGCTGTTCTAATTTGAATATCAATTTTTGGTCCATAAAAAGCTGCTTCTCCTTCTGCTTCATAGAAATCAATATTTAATTCTTTTAAGATTTCTCTTAATTGGCTTTCTGCACTTTCCCACATTTCATCATTATCAATATATTTTTCTTTATTAGCTTTATCTCTTAATGATAATCTATATTTAAAACAATCTGGAGAAAATCCAAAATCTTTTTGATAAACTTCTTGAATTAATTTTAAAACATTTCCAACCTCTTCCTTTATTTGATCAGGTCTTACAAATAAATGTGCATCATTTTGACACATCTGACGAACTCTTTCTAATCCACAAACACTTCCACTATCTTCATATCTAAAATCATTTGCAAGTTCACCTATTCTTATTGGCAATTCTCTATATGAATGTAATTTATATTTATAAACTAACATATGATGTGGACAATTCATTGGTCTTAAAACCATTTCTTCATTATCCATTTTCATTGGTGGAAACATATCATCTTTGTAATGATCCCAGTGTCCACTTGTTTTATATAATGCAACATTTGCTAAACTTGGAGTATAAACATGTTTATATCCTAAAGCTATTTCTTTATCTTGAATATATCTTTCAAGTATACGTCTTATTGTTGCACCATTTGGCAAATATAAAGGTAGTCCAGATCCAACTAATTCATGTGTCATAAATAAATCTAAATCTTTTCCTATTTTTCTATGATCCCTTTGTTTTGCTTCTTCTAACATTTCTAAATGTGCTTCTAGCTCGCTTGCTTTTGGAAAAGAAACACCATAAATTCTTTGAAGCATTTTATTTTTTTCGCTTCCTCTCCAATATGCACCAGAAGTACTTAATAATTTTATTGCTTTAATACTTCCTGTTGATGGAATATGTGGACCTTTACATAAATCTACAAAATTCCCTTGTTTATAAAAAGAAATAACTTCTCCTTCTGGAAGATCATTTATTAGTTCTACTTTATATGGTTCTTCTTTTTCTTTCATTAATTTTAAAGCTTCTTCTCTTGGTAGTTCAAATCTTTCAAGTTCCAAATCTTCTTTTACTATTTTTTTCATTTCTTCTTCAATTGCTTTTAAATCGTCATCTGAAAATGGTTTTTCTACATCGAAATCATAGTAAAAACCGCTTTCAATTGAAGGTCCTATAGCAAGTTTTGCGTTAGGAAATAATTTTTTTACGGCTTGTGCCATAACATGTGATGTTGTATGCCAAAATGATGATTCCTCTACTTCCATTGTTTTTCCACCATGTAATTTTATTTTAAACATAATATTTTCCCCCTAATTTTTATTTTTCATTTTATTTAATTAATTTACAGGTTCGCACCCACCCTAGATATTCAAAAAATTTCATAAAACATATCTCCTATCTAAAAAAATTTTGCATATATTCAGATAATTAATATAAAAAAACTCCTTTAGGAAAATATCCTAAAGGAGTGTATATAACACGGTTCCATCCTTTATTTAACTTAATTTAAAACTTTTAACGTAAAGTTTGCACGCTACTCTTTCGAATAGAGGCTCCAAGGTAGTTTTTCAGATATGTTTTCTTAAAATGGCTTTCAGCCCACGACCATTTTTCTCTTATCAAGTAACCTTTATCTTACTTTGTCTTATCATCGCCCACTAAAATTATATTTTTATGATACAACTTTTTTTATTTTATGTCAATAGTTATGTTAATTAATTTTAGAGATTTACAAGAATCAACTATATTTTTTGTAATATGATATTTATTTTAATATATATTAGTAGATAGTTTGTGGAACATTTTTTTGTCGTGGAACAACGTCCCCTTGGCACAAAATGCTTCTTAAGCCTATATCTAAATCTATTTTTCCAATTTTAGAGTTATAATCTAAATTTATAAATTCATTTAAAGTTTTTTCAAGTTCTTCGTCAGTAAAATAACTTGCTTGCTTCTTATATTTATTTACTAAAAATGTTTGATTTGGTTTTAATCCTAATGAAATAGCTACATCTTTATGTAAATTTAATGCCAATTTGCAAAAATATAATTTTTTAAAATGATTATAAAGCATTATTAATATCTTTTGCAAAGGCTCTTTTTGATAAAGTAAATTATCAAGAATTTGCATTGCCTGTTCTATTTTCTTTACACCTAAATTATCTGTTAAATCAAATATAACACTATCTGTTTTTTTAATTGCTAAATTATCAACATCTATTTTTTCAATAGTTCCTCCAGTACCTGCATGTTCTATTAATTTTCTTACCTCGTTTATTAAAATTTGTAAATTTGTTCCGAGAAGCCTCTACTAAATATCCCAAAATATTTTCATTAACATTTACTTTATATCCATTACAAATATGTTTTAACCTTTTAATTAGTTGAATCTGATTCAGTTCTTTAACTTCACAAACAACACCATTTTTATTTACAGCATCAAATACATTATTTTTATCAACTTCATTTTCATAAAAAATTATGATAACATTTTCATTTATAACATCCATATTTTCATTTATATATTTAGCAATCGTCTCTTGAATAGGACTTCCTGCTTTTTTTCTTCCATCTTTTTTAAAAAGACCAGAATCTTTTACAATTATTAGTTTTCTATCATATCCAAATGCAGGTGTCTCAATATCACTTATTAAATCACCTACCAAACTTTCATCAATAATAACATAATTTATACCTTTTAAAATCTCACCAAAAATTTTTTTAATCTTCTTAATTGCAGTTTCAATTAAAAACTTTTCATCACCATAAAAAAGATATATTGAATGTAATTTTCCACTATTTAATTCTTTTTCTAATAAATCATAAGTCATTTTCATACTCCTATAAATTAAATATTATTTTTTATAAATTTAACACATTTTTCATCATAGCTTGAATCCGTATTTTTCTTATCATTATTTGTAATTTCACAAAAATATTTATTAGATTTGATATCTATTTCTAATCTTCCTAAAGCATCATTATTTCTTTCTCCTTTGCATATTTTAGATGTCATTAAAAAATCATTTTCTCTTATCTCAGTTGTAATTAATTTATCTTTATTTATTAATGCAAGACCTGTTATATAATATGCAATACTTTCTCCTCCAACTTTTTCAAGTTCAGCACTATAGTATTTTTCAAGTTCATCATCTTCTAAGTATTTTCCATTAACTCTTCTTACATATAAACCGGGTTGGTTTTTAAATTTTTCTATATACAATGCAGAGTCACCAGCAATTATTGGCATATCTACAAAGCTAGAATATGCTTTTGCTTTTTTGGTTGCATTTTCGATTACACTTTTTCCATCTTCATTTACATCAATATTAATATTTAAATCATATGGAGTTACAATTTCTATATCAAGTCCTATTAATCTATTCTTCATACTTTGTATTTTAAATTTATTTTTAGTTGCATAAAATAATTTTTTCATATTTTACTTTCTCCTTTTTTACATATTAGAATTATACCATTTTCATTAAAAATTGTATACAACTAAATCAAAAATCTACAAACTATTCGAAATTTAATTTGTATTGATATATCTTAAAATCACATTTTCTTTTTCCTGATTTTGTATACTAAGTTTCATTTCTTGTATTGCTACATACATTCTATTTACATTATAAGAATTTTCATTTAGATAATTAACATTATTCATTAGTTCTTGATATAGACTTTCAGCATTTTCTATAGAATTTAAAGCAGTTGCATAATCATCAATCATACTGTAATATAGGCTTTCTAAAAGATAAGCTTTAACTTCTTTTTCTTTATATAAAATATCATTTTCAGGATAGATCTTTTTTATATAATCAGGAATCACTTTATAAAAGTCTTTTAAAGATTCTAAAAGAGACATTTCTAATTCACTATCTATAGCTGAATTTATAGCATTAATTCTATCTTCAAACCCTAAAATATTGCTATCTTCAATTTGCATATTTGTTAAATCTAAGATAATAACACTTGTATTATTTGAAATTTCTCCAAAATCTTTTCTTACATTTTGCCAAGCTATCTCTCCATTTTCTAAATAATCTCCACTTAAATATTTTTCTATGATTAAATGAATTGTATCTTCTGTATATTCTAATTCTGATAAAGTTTTCTCTTTTAACAACTCCTCATCTGTTTTATTTTCACTACAACCAGTTAGTAAAAATAAATAAATTATTGATATTCCAAAAATAATAATTATCTTTCTCATAAATTCTCCTTCTAGGTAAAATTTTCTTATTTTAGTATTTACATAAAATTTTACTTTTATGAATATAATAAATATTAAATACAAAATAAGGAGCAAAAAATTGAGCAAAATAAATTATTCTGTAAACTTATTTTCAGAATCAACTAAAGATTTGGAAAAATTTCTAAATTTATTTTATAAAAAGAATATAAAATTAAATCAAAATCTTTCATATGAAGAATTTTTTGAAAATCCCATTGAAATGGTTGAACTTATCTCAACTGCTATTGATAATAATGATAAATTTAATATAGGAATATGGATAAGTATTGATAAAGATATTTTTATTAATATTACAGAAAACAATTTGGATAAAATAATAAGGTATCTTTTTGAAAGATACCCTGAATAACCTAATCTTCTGATTTTAAATCACGATTCATAAGCATATCTACAGCTTCTTTAGGATCTAGATTATTATATAATACATTATAAACTGCATCTACAATTGGCATTTCAACATTATATTTTTTTGAAAGTTTATATGCAACATCTATATTGTCTACACTTTCAATTACCATACCTATTTGTTTTTTGGCCTCTTCTATAGAATGTCCTTTACCAATCATCTCTCCTGCTCTTCTATTTCTGCTATGCTGACTACCACATGTAACAATTAAATCACCTAGTCCTGTTAAACCATAAAAAGTTTTTTCTTTAGCCCCTAAAGCGACCCCAAGTCTTACAATCTCAACTAGTCCTCTAGTTACCAAAGCAGCATAAGTATTATCTCCAAGATTTAATCCTACTGAAACACCTGCACAAAAAGCAATTATATTTTTAAGTGCTCCACCTAACTCAACTCCTTTTACATCACTAGAAGTATATATTCTAATCAAATTGCTTTTAAATACTTCTGCAATTTTTCCCTTAACCTCTTCATCTTTTGATGCAATAACTAGAGCTGTTGGAATTCCTATAGATACTTCTTCTGCATGGCTAGGTCCTGATAAAACACCATATTTATTATTTGGTAATTCTTCCTCAATAACTTCATCTAAAGTTTTTAATGTCTCAGCTTCAAAACCTTTTGCACACATTATAATTAATTGTTCTGGTTTTACATATTTTTTATATTCTGTCATTGTGCTTCTAACAAATTTTGATGGTGTAACATGCAGAATTATTTCTGCATCTTTAAGTGCTTCCTCATAACTATTTGTTGCAACAACATTTGCTGGTATTTCTGCTTTAGGCAAAAATTTGCATTTATGTTCTTTATTTATTAAGTCTTTTTCACTTTCAGAAAAAGACCAAATTGTAACATCTTCTCCTTTATTTCCTAGGTAAATACCTAAAGCTGATCCCCAGCTTCCACTTCCAATTATAGCTATTTTTTTCATTTTTTATATTCCCTTCTTCTATAGTATATTTTATTTTTTAAAACTAATTCTATTTTCTGTTCCTTCATTTAATCTTTTAATATTAGATCTATGATTAAATAATATAATTATTGCCATTATAATTCCAAAAATCGTATAACCAGCACCATCTGCAATATAATGAGCTCTAATAAATATTGTTAAAACAGGAAATAATAGTGCTGCAGTTATTGATCCTAGAGAAACCATTCTTGTAAGCAATAGAATTAAAACACCATAAACTATACAAATTAAACCAATTTGCCAATTTATTACAAGCAAAATTCCTATACTTGTTGCAACACCTTTTCCTCCTTTAAATCCAAAAAATATTGGAAAAGTATGTCCTAAAACTACTGCAACTGCTGCTACTTGAACACCTATTGCCTGATTTACTCCGCTAGTCATAAGTTTGGCAATTATAATTGCAAGTACTCCTTTTAAAATATCACATATTAAAACGACTAAAGCAGCTTTTTTTCCTACAGTTCTTAACATATTAGTTGTTCCTGCATTTTTACTTCCTTTTTCTCTCAAGTCAAATCCTGCTACTTTTTTGCTTATAATAACAGAAAAATTTATACTTCCTATAAAATAAGCAATTATAGCAACTGCTATATACATTCCCATAATTTTCTCCTTTCTTTATATCTTAGTATTATTTTTTTCTCCTCTTTCACGAATTATAAGTCTAACTGGAGTTCCTTCTAATCCAAAATTATTTCTAAAACAATTTATTATATATCTTTGATATGAAAAGTGAAACAAACTTTTATTATTTACAAATATAACAAATGTTGGTGGTTTAGTTGAAGCTTGAGTAGCATACAATATTTTTAATCTTCTTCCTTTATCTGTAGGTGGCTGAACAATTGAAATAGCTTCATTTATAACCTCATTTATAACTGATGTTGAAAGTCTTAATGAATTTTGACTAGCAACATTATTTATCATTTCAAATAAATTATTTACTCTTTGACCTGTTTTGGCAGAAATAAAAACAATTGGTGCATATGACGCATATGATAGCTTATTATATACATCTTTTTTAAATTTTTCCAAAGTTCCAGTTTCTTTTTCAATTTCATCCCATTTGTTAACTGCTATAATAATTCCTTTTCCTGCCTCATGAGCTTCTCCTAAAATTTTAGCATCTTGATCTGTAACTCCATCATTTGCATCAATCATTACAATACAAACATCAGCTCTTTCAATAGCAAGCAAAGTTCTCATTACACTAAATTTTTCTATTCTTTCATTTACTTTTGCCTTCTTTCTAATACCAGCAGTATCAATAAAAACATATTTACCATGTTCATTTTCAAAAGGAGAATCTAATGCATCTCTAGTTGTTCCAGCAATATCACTAACTATTGCTCTTTCTTCATTTAGTATCTTATTTACTAATGAAGATTTTCCGTACATTTGGTTTTCCTATTATTGCTACTTTTATTACATCTTTTTCATCAGATAAATCTTCTTGCTCTGGCAATGCATTATATATTCTATCTAAAACATCACCTATTCCTAAAGCATTTGCAGCAGAAATTGGAGATGGTTCACCTAATCCTAAATTATAAAATTCATATAATTCTGCAGGAGGTTCACCTGTTTTATCTGCTTTATTACAAACTACAATAACTGGTTTTTTTGCCCTTTTTAGCATTACAGCTATATCCATATCTATACTAGTAACACCTTCTCTTATATCTGTCATAAATAAAATTACATCAGCTATTTCAATTGCAATATTTGCTTGTTCTCTCATTCCAGATAAAATTACATCATCAGTTTTAGTCTCAATTCCTCCTGTATCAATAAGTGTAAATTCTTTATCTCTCCATGATGCATCACCATATATTCTATCTCTTGTAACACCTGGTGTATCTTCTACTATTGAAATTCTTTGTCCAATTACATAATTGAAAAAACTTGATTTACCGTACATTAGGTTTTCCAACAATTGCAACTATTGGTTTCACTTTCCTTACTCCTCTCTATTTCTCAAGTTATTACATTATATAATATTTATCTTACTTTTTCAATGAAAATAATGTAAAAATTTAACAATCAAAACAAAAGTATTAAAGAAGTGGATATACCACTTCTTTCTTTTGATCTATTTTTCAAAAATAAAATCTTTAATTAATTGTATATAAATAATAAGATAAGAAATTGTAACTAAAAATCCTCCCAATACATCACTTAAATAATGTACACCTAAATAAACTCTACTAAGTCCTATTGAAATAATTAGTAAACTTAATACTGTAATAAGACCCCATTTTGCATACTTATTTTTTACGTTTTTATATACTAAATATATAAAAAATCCATAAAAAGCCATACTAGCCATCGAATGCCCTGAAGGAAAACTATATCCTGTTTCTTCAATAAGTCTATATCCTGTTGGTCTAGGTCTTTGTAAAATTATTTTCAAAATATAATTTAAAAATGCAGATATTCCAAGATTTCCAATTATTGTTAGTCCAATTTTTTTGTTTTTTATAATTACAAATGATAATATTGCTAAAATAACTAAACAAACTATTCCTCCAAAATTTGTAATAACTTTTACAATTGGTGTTAATGAATCTGAAATTACATGTTCAGATAAAAAATTGTAAAATGATATATCTGCATTAAAAATTTCATCTTCTAATACATCTTCAGCAATTGCCAAAAAGCAAATTAGACATATAAATAAAACTACCCATTTTATTTTTTTAATTCTTTCTTTATTTTCACTCATAACTTTCCTCTTAATTTTAATATCTCTGATTATAACAAAAGACTATCTATAATTCAATTAATAATTTATTGAATTTTTTCGTTTGTAACGTTTTTTTATTTATTTTAAAAAAATATACGTCTTTTTTTCTTAATTTGATATTTTTT
>CALXVK010000024.1 GCA_944391975.1 uncultured Clostridia bacterium | reverse complement strand
ATTGATAAATTACTTGTTTAAAATTTTAGGTTAAATATTGATTTTAGAAAATTACCATTAAAAAGTAGATTTTTTTGCAGAGATTTATGAAATATGTATTGCACCAGTAAATTTTTGACTTGTCAAAAATTTTCAAGCTTCGCCACTAAAAAGTGGCTCGCGAGAATCGATTTTAAGGTGTTTTTATTTTTTAGGCATATAGTTTGTTGTCCGTAAAATAAGGCGAATATAGAGAAATAGGCACTTTGGAGATTTTTGAAAAATTTTTCATACAATTTAATATATAAAAATAAAAAATATATAGTAAGAAAAAATTATAGATATAAATTTAAAAATATAATAAGTAAAATAATTATAGTAATGAAATTATATAAGTAAACCAAAAAATGTCTTAAAACTGATTTTAATAAGTCGTAAGAATATTGACATAACTATAATACAAAGGATTATAATAATAATGAATATAATATAGATATAATAAGAAAATAAAGATATATAAATGAATATTAGTATGTATAGAACAGCTAAAAGCCTTGAAATAGTAAAAGTAGAGGTTTGTGGCTGTTTTATATATTGGCCCTACTCCTTTTTGCACAAAACTTTGATTTTGCGCAGTCGTCAATATATCCTTTTATATTAAATTGCACATATATTATCTCCTATCCATACTTTTTGACATCTTCTGAAATATTATTAAATCAAAAATTTTTAAAATTAGTATTTCTTCTCTTTTTTATTTTCTAAATAACTTCTTTATTTTTATAAAAAATATATAATCCTTTATTATATTCTAAAATATTTTTTATAAATATCATAATAATTATTATTAAAATATATTTATTTTAGTTTTTAATTTAGTTTTAAAGACCCCTCTTTCCCCTTTTCCTATTCTGAAATTATTAATATTTTAATAAGTAAATTATTTTTTCTATTAAATATAATTTAACATTTATACAAAATCAATGTCAATTTCAAAGATATTACAAATATATTAAGAAATAAATACAAAAAAACAATTTCTGAAGTATCTCAGTTTATTACATTACTTCAATAAAATATTGCAATCATCTCCAAAATGCATTATAATAGTTATATTTTAAGGAGTTTATTATGGAGTATACTTATAATGTAATAAATTTAAATAAATATGAAAAATATGATGAACTAAGAAAAGGTATTTTTGAATATAGAGCAAAAAATCCTGAAAATACTTTAAGTAGAGAAAATCATAATATATTTTTTGCTAAAAGAGCTCTTTGGAGTCCAGATTTACATATTAGCGAGCATTTAGGTGGATTAATAGGAAAAAAATGTGGTTTTAAGATATGTGATACAGAATTATATAGACATCCTATCTATCCTGCTGATAAAGGTATAATAAGTTTTGTTAGCTTATCTGAAAATGACAAATTAATTACTCCAAAAAGAATTATACAAGAATATTTAAAATACCAGAACTTAGAGTACAAAGATTTAGTTTATACCGATATTGATACGGTATTTAAGGCTATATTTTGGTTTATGTATCAATATAAAAGGCCGTATGATGAATTTTCTATTTTTAAACAAGATTTTGTTGATATGCTTATATTTGACCTAGAACTTTTAAATCCTGATAGAAGTTTAGAAAATTGGTTTATAAGACAGGATACTCAAACTAAAACTATAGATCTATACCCTATGTTTGATAATGAAATGATTTTGGGATTTGATAGACAGATTACTGAATTTGAATTTTCATCTGATCAATTAAAATATGAAATTTCAAAAACTACTTCAGCCATTTTAACTCCAGAAGCACATTTTAAACATAAGCGCAATGCTGACTATAACGAATTATTTAAATATCTTTTAAAAAAGTATCCTATTCAAACTCAAAATTCATTAAGAAAATTTTCTAATTTTTCTTTATCTGATTTGTCAAATATTTTAAATAAATTACCAGACTTAAGTGAATATAGAAAGGACATAGTTGTTGATCTATTTAATACACGTAATCAATCACTTAATAAAATTTATGACGAATACCTTATTCAAAAAAGTGAAGAATCTATAAGAAAATTATAATTTTATTTATAATATTTAATACTTAAAGTATTGAAATTAAAATTAATCATTGATAAAATATATAAAAAATATAAACAAATGAAAAGGAGTTTCAAATGAAAAAATTAGGTATTGTTTTATTAATAATTATTTTTGTTGTAATTTTAGCTAAGATTATGATAAATTTTAGAATTAATTCTTCAAAAGAATTTAATGTTTATCAAACTGATGATATTATAATAAGAGAAATATATCAAACTAATTGGAATTTTGGTGGCATTGCAGAAAATATCTCTCAAAATGAATTTGAAACTGTATCCATTAAAATTACACAATATGATAGCGATGGTAATACATTAGGATTTTATACTGATAATGTTTCCAATCTTAAACCAGGTGAGACATGGGAATTTAAAATAACTAAATATAAGGAAATGACTAGATATGAAATAGAAATAAATACATATTAAAAAGAAGTAGATTTTATTCTACTTCTTTTTTTATCTATTATTCTTCTGGTGCTAAATAGAATCCTGATGCTATCCATCTAGTTTTATGTGCGCCTGTACTATCTATAGGATCATTTATTAGTTCTCCATCAACAACCATAACGCTTGAAGTACCACCATCTAAATTAGCAGCATTGTATGCCCCATAATTCTGCATTATTTCTATTAAATCATCCATATCGGCACCTGGTTTTGATATTGTTCTACCATCTATTACTAAAAATAAAACTATACCATCTTTACGTTGCCCAATGACTGTACGTGGAGCATCTCCCCAACCTCCATTTCCAAGAACTTCTGAAGCTTCTCCATTAACTATTAAAAATGGTCCAAAAGTTACAGCATCTCTTATACCTAAAGCTTTAACTTGCGCACTGCTGTATTTTCCAAGAACTAATACATTATCTTCTGTAAATCCTATAATTCCGCCACTGCCATTCCAAGAAGCTGATGTAAGCATAACTCCATGTGATACTGTTATTCCAACTGGAGTAGCACCATTACTATCAAAATTAGGATCAATAAATCCTCCGCCATTTATAGCAACCAAAGCATCCACTCTTTCTGCCATATCTACTAAATATTCACCACGTGAATTAAGATACTTTGTTGTTACGGTATGTACTCTTGATGGATCATATATTACTGCTAAATAACCAGAATATCCATCTCCCTCAATCTCTATAATTTTGTAGTCATCATTATTTGGATTTTCTAATATTTGACGTTCAAATTCATTTGCATATGTCACTTCTTCTTTGTTTTCATAGTCTACAATTTCAATTAAATCTGTATTAGTAGGTGTGCTGCTTTCAATTACCGTATTTTTGGCTAATACTGCATCTATTGTTTCATCATCATAAAACCATGTAGCAAAATATTGATGAGTCATAGTAGTCATTGCAGTTGTAATTAACCATTCTCTAAAACCTGAATATGGTCCATATAAAAGGAATAATCCTAAAAAACAACATATACTTCCAAGCGCAAAATTAAAAGTAAAAAACTGTTTAATTTTTTTACTTCTTTTTGCTTTTTTTCTATTTTTTATATTATTTTTCATTTCTTCTTTTTCAAGTAAAAGCTCTTTTTCAACTTCTTTATTTAAACTTATTTTTCTATTTTTCATTATACTCCTGTCCTTTTTAAACATAACATATATATTATAATATTTTTTATTATATTTATCAAGAGTTTTTAAAAACAAAGAGATAATATAAAAAAAGAGGCTTTAAAAAACCTCTTTTAAAATATTTTTGTTGTTTGAACTTTTTCTAAAAATTCTAAATTGTTTTTGGTACTTGTAATAAGTTCAATTACTCTTTCAGTCATATCAATTGTACTCATATTTGATAAAGCTCTTCGAATTGAAAATGAAACAGAAAGTTCTGCAGGAGTAAGTAAAAGTTCTTCTCTTCTTGTCCCTGATTTATTTATATCAATAGCTGGAAAAACTCTTTTTTCAGATAAGTTTTTACTTAAGTGAACTTCCATATTTCCAGTTCCTTTAAATTCTTCAAAAATTACCTCATCCATTCTACTACCTGTATCAATTAAAGCTGTTCCTAAAATTGTTAAACTTCCAGCATCTTCAGTATTTCTTGCAGCTCCAAAGAAACGTTTTGGTTTATGAAGAGCACTAGGATCAAAACCTCCAGATAAAGTCTTTCCAGAAGATGGAATAACTAAATTATATGCTCTTGCTAATCTTGTTATACTATCTAGTAAAATAACTACATCGTGATTTTGTTCTGTAAGTCTTTTAGCTCTTTCCAAAACCATTTCTGCTACTTTAACATGATGTTCTGGTTGCTCATCAAATGTTGAATATATAACATCACCTTTAATTGAACGTTTCATATCAGTAACTTCTTCTGGTCTTTCATCTATTAATAAAACAATTAAATCTACCTCTGGGTTATTAGTTGTAATACTATTTGCTATCTTTTTTAATATAGTTGTTTTTCCAACTTTAGGAGGAGCAACAATCATTCCCCTTTGACCTTTTCCAATAGGTGAAAGTATATCCATTATACGCATTGTATATTCTGTTGGAATTGTTTCAAGTTTAAATTTTTCGTTTGGATAAATTGGAATAAGTTCATCAAATTTCTTTCTTTTCATAGCTTTTTCTGGGTGTTCACCATTTACTTCACCAACATATATTAAAGCTGGAAATTTTTCACTTTCTTTTGGCGTGCGTTTAATACCTTTAATTTTATCACCTGTATCTAATCTAAAACGCTTTATTTGAACAGGTGAAACATATACATCATTTGATGTTGATAAATAATTATCTCCTCTTAAAAAACCATATCCATCTGGCAATAATTCTAAAATACCTTCAACATATTCATCATCTTCACTCGTTAAATTATATCTTTGATTAGTACTATTATTTTCAATATCATCTATATGATTATTATCATTTTCTTTGCTAGAAGCTTGTACTTCAGTATTTTCTATAGCTTCAATAATTTCACTTTTTTTCATTTTAGAAATATTTTCTATTTTGAGCTCCTTGGCAATATTGCGCAATTCGCTTACAGTTTTATTTTGCAACTCCATAAACACTCCTTTTAATTGCTAATATATACTCTTTCATTTGGATAATACATATCAAGTTTTTCTCTAGCTTGTTCTTCTATATATTCAGAAGAGTTAACATCTTTTTGTTCTTCTTCTAAATCCTGTTTTTCTTCTTCTAGATCTTCAATTTGAGATGCATAATAATTTTTTTGATTATTATAAGATTGTAATTTTTGAGATTGAGATATACATGTTATAATAGTATATATCAAAATGATAGCAATAATTAATCTACAGAATTTTTTTGAATTAAATAACTTTCTCATACGTGCTCCTTAAAAACTTTTTTTATTATTAAATAAGGTAGTTTAAAGATTTTTAATATAATTTGACAAAATTTTTTAAAAAACTTCAAAATTACAGTCATTATTATAACACACATGTTACTTAATGTCAAAGCATAAATTACAATGCCGAAAAATATTGCAAAGAATACATAAAATCTTAAAACTCCGATTACTAAATATAATAACACTTCGTAAAGTTAAGAAACCGTATTATGAAAAGAAAAATAACATCTTGTATTGCAACTAAAAAATCTGGTGTTTTAAAATTTTTTCTAATACTTCTAAATATATCAAAAATAAATCCAATAAATAAACCTACTATAAAAAATATACAAAATATTTTGCTTTGTTCATAAATAGTCATTTAACTTACCTCTATTTAAATATTTTGTTTAGTATTCCTGAATTCTTCTTACCACTAGAATCTGAACTAGTTGAATAATTTAAAGAATTAATAGTTCCATCAATTGATATGTCTAAGCTATCTAAGCTTAATTTATTAATTCTAATATTATCGCCTTTTATAGTAAGTAAACCAAGTTCTGTTTCAACAATAACCATTTTATCATCAAAGCTTAAAACATCTTTTACTCCTGATATGCTTAGTTTTTCTCTATTTTCTAAAATAATATTTTGTATTACATTAAAATTCTTTTCTTCTATCATATAAAAAACCTCCATTTTTAATAGCTATATTTATATATATGCTCAAAAATGAAGGTTTATGAAATGTTTTATTAATTTTATTTAAAAAATTTTTCATGAATAGCGTTAACTGCAATATTTGCATCTTCTATATTAACCAAAACAGATATTTTTATCTCAGAAGTTGTTATCATATGCATATTAATATTTTTTTCATATAAGGCTTCAAACATGTCTGCCGCAACACCAGGTTTATTTGCAATCCCTACACCAACTATTGAGACTTTAGACAAATTTTCAGCATGTAAAATTTCTTTTGCGTTTAATTTATCTTTATTTTTATTTAATATTTTTAGAGTTCTATTTAAATCAGTCATCTTTACTGTAAAAGTAATATTTTTCATGGATGTTTCTCCAAAAGCTTGAACAATAATATCAATATTTATATTATTATCTGATAACAATTTAAATAGTTCATATGTTTTTCCAATTTTATTTTCTAATCCAACAATTGTAATTCTAGAAATATTATCGTCTTTAGCAACTCCATTTATAACTAAATCTTCTAGTGGTTTCTGATTTGAAACCTTAGTACCAATACTATCTTTTTCAAAAGTTGATTTAACATAAATTGGAACATTATATTTTTGTGCAATTTCTACGCATCTATTATGAAGAACCTTTGCACCTAAGCTTGCCATTTCAAGCATTTCTTCATAACAAATATTATTTATTTTTTTAGCATTTTTTACTATTCTAGGATCAACAGTAAAAATACCATCAACATCAGTATATATATCACATCTTTCAGCTTTAAGAGATGTAGCAAGTGCAACAGCTGTTGTATCTGATCCACCTCTACCAAATGTTGTAATATTATAATTTTCATCTACTCCTTGAAATCCTGCAACAATTACAATATTATCAGATGCAAGTAAGTCTAAAATTGTTTCATTATGAATATATCTTATTCTACTATTTCCAAATTCGCTATTTGTTATAATTGGAATTTGCCACCCTGTTAGAGAAACTGCTTTATATCCAAAATCGTGAAGCATCATTGCTAATTTTGCTATTGTAATTTGTTCACCTGTTGAAACCAAAACATCATGTTCTCTTTTTGATGGATTATCTGTTACTTCCCTTTCTTCTGAAATAAGTCTATCAGTTGTCTTTCCTTGCGCTGAAACTACAACTACAATATCATTTCCAGATTTTTTTTCATTAATTATTTTTTCTGATACTTTTTTTAATTTGTCTGTATCTGCGACAGAACTTCCTCCAAATTTTTGTACAATTAATCCCATAATGGATACCTCTTTTTATAAAAAGAATGTATAAAAAAATTTATTTAAATTTTTTCATACTATATTATATTTTAATAAAATAATAAAGTGAACATTATTATAATACTGTTTCTACAATTTTATTTGAAGTTAAGCCAAAATATTCTAAAACATCTTCTGCTTTTCCAGATCTTCCAAAATCATTTGCACCAAGTTTAATAAGCTTCTTAGGATATTTTTCTGTTAAAACGTCTGATATGCTACTTCCTAAACCGCCAATTATACTATGATCTTCAATTGAAATTAATTTTTCAGTTTCTTTTGCACATTTAATAATTAAATCCTCATCAATTGGTTTTATTGTATGAATATCAACAACTCTTATGTCTTTTCCATGAGATTTTAAAATTTCTTGTGCTTCAAGAGCTTTATATACCATATCTCCTGTTGCAAACACAGTAGCATCTGTTCCTTCTCCAAAACAAATTCCTTTTCCGAATTCAAATTTAGTTTCTTTATCATAAATTAAAGGAGTTGCCAATCTACAAAGTCTTATATATACAGGTCCATTTATTTTTGCAGCTTCTTTAATAGCCCATTTTGTTTGAGTATCGTCTGATGGAGATAAAATATTCATATTAGGAAGCGCTTTCATTAAATTAATATCTTCTAACATTTGATGTGTAGCTCCATCTTCTCCTACAGTTAAACCACTATGAGTTCCACATATTTTTACATTTAAGTTTGGATAACAAACACTATTTCTTATTTGATCATAAACTCTTCCTGTAACAAAAACAGCAAACGAGCTTGCAAAAGGAATTTTACCACATGTTGACATACCAGCTGCTATTCCAATCATATTTTGTTCTGCAATTCCGATATCAAAAAATCTATCTGGATATGCTTTTGCAAAAATATTTGTTTTAGTTGCTCCAGATAAATCTGCATCTAAAACAATAACGTTTTTGTTGTCAGCACCTAATTCTTTAAGAGCCTCTCCAAAACTTTGGCGAGTAGCAATTTTAATAGTTTTATCCATATATGTTCTCCTTTTTTACATTTTTTATTTTAAGCATCTAGTTCTTCAATAGCTTGATTGTATTGCTCTTCAGAAGGAGCCTTACCATGCCATCCAACTTGATTTTCCATAAAAGATACGCCTTTACCTTTAATTGTTTTTGCAATTATAGCAGTTGGTTTTAATTTTGTATTTTTTGCACTTTCTAAGGCTTTTTCTATTTCTTGAAAATTATGTCCATCAATATTTATGACATTAAATCCAAAGCTTTCAAATTTTTTATCAATTGGATAAGAGTTCATTACATCAGTAATAGCTCCATCAATTTGTAAATTATTATTATCTATAATTAAACAAAGATTATCCAATTTATAATGGCTAGCACTCATTGCAGCTTCCCAAACTTGACCTTCTTCTATTTCTCCATCACCTAAAATACTATATACTCTATATTCTTTATTATCTAGTTTACCGGCAATTGCCATTCCAACAGCGCTAGAAACACCTTGACCTAATGATCCTGTTGACATATCAATTCCTGGTGTATGTTTCATATCAGGATGTCCTTGAAGAATTCCGTTAATCTTTCTAAAACTTTTCATATCATCAGCAGATAAAATGCCTTTTTCATATAATGTTGCATATAATGCTGGCGCGCTGTGTCCTTTTGATAATATAAACCTATCTCTATTTTCATCTTTAAGATTTTTAGGATCTATATTCATTTCTTTAAAATATAAAACTGTTAAAATATCAGCAATTGAAAGTGAACCTCCAGGATGCCCGTGATCCTGCTTCATAAGTTAATCTTAAAATGTTTTTTCTAATTTTTTTTGAAATCTCTAAAAAATCTTTATCCATAAAAATTTCCTTTCATATTTAATAAAATATTGTATACACTTTCTGTTCAGCCTGAGAAGTAGTAAGATATGCATTTTTATGAATGAGAATATTGAGGAGGCGTACTTAAGATACGTTGACTCAATTTCAAATGAGATAAAAATGCATAGATTTCTGTTTCTCAGCTGAACCCTACTTATAGTACACCGGCAAATATACACCAAGCCCATAACCATCCCCACCATGGAATGCTTTCTACTGTATATACAGCAGAATCATAAACAGCTTGACCAAATGATTCATAATTATCAGCATTTATATATTCACTTAAATCCATACCAAATATATCAGATGTGTTAACATCATATCCTAGTACATTTATAATGTAACGTTTGTCTGGATAATTATCAGAAAGTGTAATTTCATATGTATCAATATATGAACCACTAAATCTTAACTCATAACTTTTAGTTTCACCTTGGCTTAATCCACTTATTTCCATATATTTTGTAATAGCATGAACTCCTGATTTAGAATATAAATCAACTTTTACATATGCTTCTGATATATAATTAGGGGTGCTATTTTCTACAGTTACATTAATATAACCATTTCTTCTTGTTGCTTTTGCTTCTGTAACATTTAATCCCATATTTAATTCTTGCCCAGCATATGTTAAAGTGTTTTGGACAGTACCCTCCATATCATAATACATTTGTTTTATTAATCCATCTTCTAAAACTCTTGAAATTATGAAAAATGCTACTATTATTAAAATATACATTAGAAAGGTTTTCAGTTTATCCATTTTAAAATCCCCCTATTACATTTCAGTTGGCATGTCTATTCCTAATAATTTTGCACCTATTTTTATTACAGTTTGAACTGCATAACTTAAATATCCTCTTGAATTTTTTAAGTTTTCATCGTCAACTAAAACTTTATTATTATTATAAAATTCTGTATAATTTTGTCCAAGTTCAATTAAGTAATGTGTTAAATAACTTGTTTCATTTTTCTCAATAACATTATTTAATACACTATTAAAATTATATAAATTTGAAATAACCTTTTGACTTGAATCGTCCATTAAACAATTAAAATCAATATCTGAAAATTGCGGAATCTTTTCAAATTTATTCAAAACACTTTTACATCTTACATAAACATATTGAATATAAGGTCCAGTTTCACCTTGGAAACTAAGAACTGTATCCCAATCAAAAATTTGATCTTTAATTAATGTATTACATAAATTATTAAAAATAACAGCACCAATTCCTATTTTTTTTGCGTTTTCTTTTTTATCTTTCATATCAGGATTTTTTTCATCAATAATTTTTTCAATTCTTGTTATTGCTTCATGAAGTAAATCTTTAACTTCAATAACTGTACCATTTCTTGTTGACATCTTTCCGCTTGGAAGTCTTGTCATACCATATTGAACATGTTTTAAGCCCTTAACACATTTTTCAGGAATTCCTAAATATTTTGCAACTTCAAAAATTTGTTTAAAATGAAGTGATTGTTCATAAGCTACTACATATAAACATTTATCAAAATTATATGTATCAGCTCTATATTTTATTGCTGCTAAATCTCTTGTTGCATAAATAGTTGATCCATCTGATTTACGAATTATACATACTCCTAATCCTTTATCTTCTAAATTAACTACTCTTGCTCCTTGAGAATCAGTTAAAACTCCAGATTTATCGAGAATGTTTTCTATTTCATCCATCTTATCTGAATAAAAAGATTCTCCTTTAATAGAATCAAATTTAACTCCTAATAAATCATATATCTTTTGAAATTCTTTAAGACTTACATCTCTAAACCATGTCCATAATTTAACACAATATTCGTCTCCTTCTTCTAGTTTTTTGAAGTTTTCTCTACATGCTTCTAAAACTTCTTCATCTTCTTTGCATAAATCACTTATTCTTACATAAATTTTAGTAAGCTCTGGAATAGGATTTTCTTCAACATTATATTCTCTTCCCCATCTTTTATATCCTTCAATCAATTTGCCAAATTGTGTTCCATAGTCTCCAAGATGATTTATTCCAATAGCATTATATCCTAAAAATTTATATATATTATAAAGAGCAGCTCCAATTATAGTAGTTCTTAAATGTCCAATATGAAAGTTTTTAGCAATATTTGGAGAAGAATATTCTACTAAAATAGTTTTATCTTTTTTTGATTCTGAGCCATATAATTCATTTGAATTATTAAAATCAGTTAAAACTTCTTTTGTAAGTAACTCTCTATTTACAAAGAAATTTAAATATCCACCTTCTACTTTAATATCAGATATTTCATTATTTTCAAATTTAACTTTTTCTCCTAATTCTTTGGCAATCTGAGCAGGAGATTTTCTTAATGTTTTTGCAAGTTTAAAACAAGGAAAAGCATAATCTCCCATTTCCTTTGAAGGCGGAATTTCAATAAATTCCATAATATTCTTTTCATCTAAATCAACATTTTTTGATATTTCTTTTGCAATTAATTCTTTAAAATTTATCATTATAATCTTCCCTTCTTTAAGTTTGTATTTTCTTTTGCTTTATTTTATAAATAATTTCAACTATTAATAATAAAACAAATATACCCAAAAGAACTCCTATACTATCAATACAAACATCTTGCCATTTTCCAGATCTTCCGGGAATATAAAGTTGATGAACTTCATCTGTAATTGCATATAATATCCCGCCATAATCCAGAACATATAATTTTCTTTTTTAAACTTATATTAAATGTTAGAAAAAATCCAAAAATCAAAAATCCACCTAAAGCATATTCAGATAAATGAGCAATTTTTCTAATTATTGGTTCTATAATTTCTATTATATCTTCATTATTTGTAAAAAAGCTTGCAACTCTTTTGCTCAATGATGAAGAGCTATCTCCGTTACTTGCTGAGAAAGTAAATACTACATACATCCAAAATAAAATTAAAATTATTAAAATTATTCTTATAACTATTTTTTTCATTTATATTTTTCCTTATATATTGATTACTTTATATCATAGTTTGCTTAGCAGAAAGAGCAATTATTTTATCCATATCATCATCTTCTGCAGCTTTATTTTTTCTGATTTTACCACATTTTTGACATTTAAAAATAATAATATATCCCTTTTTGCTATTAGATTCAATTCCAATGGGTTCTAATAAACCATGACAATCTTCTAATCTATCTCCTGGATCAATATCTACATGTTTAGAATACAAACAATATGGACAATGATTTCTACAGGAATAGCCTAACTTTGGAACCTGTCTACCACAATTTTCACATATAAATTCTTCATCTATTACTTTGAACATTTCTACTCCTCAAAAATACTTCCACCAATAAATTCTCTAATTAATGAATTATTAGGGATCATACTATCATCCATTTCTTCAAAATATTGAAGTAATGCTAATAATCTTCTTGCTTCACTATATTCATGTTCAGTTGGTTTAATTTCATTTAAAAGTGGAACTGCGTATTTTTTCAAAACAGAAATTTCATAAACTATTGAAGAATTAAACATGTAGTCTGCAGTTTCTTGATATGGGAAAATATTTTTTTGTTCTCCTCTATTTACTGAGTACCACATATTTAATGTATGAAGAGCATCATAATTTCTAAAATTATTATCTCTTACAATACGTCTTAATAATCTTGTATCTGTTGTTGAAATTCTATTGTAGTAGTCTATATTTAAAACTGTCAAATCACTAATATAAATTTTATATTTATTTTCAGCTGGAACTAAATTAGTTAATTTATCATTTAAACAATGAATACCTTCCATAATAATTATTTCATCTTTTTTAAGTTTTAATTTATTTCCTAAATACTCTTTATGACCTGTTTTAAAATTAAATGTTGGAAGATCAACTTCTTTTCCGATTTAATAAAGCCAATAATTGATCATTTAATAATTTTAAATCAAGAGCCTCTATACATTCAAAATCATAATTTCCAAACTCGTCTCTAGGGTTATTTTCTCTTTCTACAAAATAATTGTCTACAGATATTGTAACAGGTTTTAAACCATTTACTCTTAATGACATTCCAAGTTTTCCGGCAAAAGTTGTTTTACCTGATGATGAAGGACCAGCAATTAAAACCAATTTTACATTTCCACGTTGTTTAATTTTATTTGAAAGTTCAGCTATCTTTTTTTCATGTAAAGCTTCAGAAAATAAAATTAGTTCTTTTGTTTTACCTTCTAAAATCTTTTTATTCAATTTATAGACTGTATCCAATCCCATTATCTTATATATTTCATCATATTCATCAAGTGCTGAAGCTAATTTCATTGATTTTACATATTTTGGTAACTCATTTGGTTCTGTCATAGAAGGATATCTAACTAATAATCCATTATGATATTTTGCAATATCATAAATTTCGGCAAATCCAGTAGATATAGGCATTGTACCATAAAAATAATTAAAGTAATCTTCACAGTAATATAAAGATACTTTTTCTTTATTAACATTTAATTGAAGTCTACCTCGTACAGTTCCTTCATCTCTATAAAATCTTTCTGCTTCTTCCAATGTCATTATCTTTTTTACAATTGGAATATTCTTTCTTATTAAGTTATCCATTTCTGTTTTTATATTTATGGCAACTTCATCTGTAACTTCCATATCAGCAAAAGCACAAAACATTGCATTTGAAAGTTGATAATTTACATTAAACTTAGAGCCAGGATATGCTCTTTCAGCAGCCATACTAGCTAAATATAAAAGTCCTCTAATATAAATTTCTCTACCATCTTTTGTTGTTCTATTTATAAATTCAATTGTTCCATTTTTATTTACAGGTTGATTTAAAGATGCAATTTCATTATTATATCTTGCAGCAATAGCATCTTTTGGCATAACATCAGTTAATGCATCTTTTAAAGCAATTCCCTCTTCTACATCATATTCTTTATTTTCACAAATTAATTTCATAAGCATTTATCCTCTCTATCTTAAAGTGTCTTTTGAATATTAATATATTAAAAAACTAAATAATTAGATATTAATATAACTCCAATAAATGAACATATTGTTCCAAATATTTTTAAAAACAAAGTTGCGGTATTTTCCTTACCACTCCCTAAATATTTTTTTACAATTGGTCTTGCATCATAAATTAGTTTTACACCTAAAGCAAATAAAACCACTCCAATAAATAACAAAAATGTTTCCATTTAAACATCCTTTCTTATTCTAGTTAAGCTTAAAATCTAACATATATATAATATCTCATTTTTTAAATTTTGTAAACTATTTCCATAATATTTATATTTCAATTCTGCTTTTAAATTTAGTTTCAACCATGTTATTTAAAATCTTATTTTCAGGTAATTCTAGCTCAGGATCTTTTGATAAAATTTCATTAACAATAGCTTGAACTTCTTTAAGCATTTCTATATCTGTAAATAAATTTGCAATTTTAAATTCTGGAATACCATGTTGTTTAGTTCCAAAAAATTCTCCAGATCCTCTTAATTCCAAATCTTTTTCTGCAATTACAAAGCCATCATCTGATTTTGCAATAATATTCATTCTCTCTTTGATATTTTGAGAATTACCTTCATATTTTAAAATACAAAATGATTGGTATTCTCCTCTACCAACTCTACCTCGTAATTGATGAAGTTGTGCTAAACCAAATCTTTGGGCATTTTCAATAATCATTAAATTAGCATTAGGAACGTTCACACCAACTTCAATAACAGTAGTTGAAACTAAGATATCAATTTCTCCATTCTTAAATTTTTCCATTATTTCATCTTTTTCTTTTACTTTCATTTTTCCATGAAGACATTCTACTCTATAATTTGGAAATAATGTTTCTTTATAAATTTTAGCTGTTTCAACTGCAGATTTTAAATCCATTTCTTCATTTTCTTCAACTAATGGACATACAACATAACATTGCCTTCCAGAATCTACTTGTTTTGCAATAAAATTATTTACTCTTGCTTCTAGACCTTTTGTAACTGCATAAGTTTCAATTTTCTTTCTATTAGGAGGTAATTCATCGATAATTGAAATATCTAGATCACCATATAAAATTATAGCTAATGTTCTAGGAATAGGAGTTGCAGTCATTACTAGTACATCTGGATTATTTCCTTTTTCTACTAATTTACTTCTCTGTCTTACTCCAAAACGGTGCTGTTCATCTGTTACAACTAACCCTAAATTTTTAAATTGTACATTATCTTCAAAAACCGCATGTGTACCTATTAGTATATCTATTTCTCCATTTTTTAATCTTTCTAATATATCTTCTTTTTTCTTCTTGCTTATACCGCTAACTAAAAGCTCACATCTTATTCCAAAATCATCCAAATTTTCTCTAAATGATTCTAAGTGTTGATTCGCTAAAATAGCAGTTGGTGCCATAATAACAGCTTGATAACCAGATTTAACACATTTATATGCAGCAATTAATGCAACAATTGTTTTTCCAGATCCAACATCACCTTGAAGTAATCTATTCATAGGTTTAACCATTTCCATATCATTATCAATTTCTTCCAAAACACGTATTTGAGCTTTAGTTAATTTATATGGTAATTTATTTATAACATCAGACATTTTAACATCTTTTGAAAATTGAATTCCAAATTTATTTGTATCATATTTATTTTTCAATTTAAGTAATGCAAGTTGCATACTAAATAATTCTTCAAAAACAAGTCTTTTTCTTGCCTTATTAAAGTCCTGAAAGCTATCAGGAAAATGGATTTGCTTTATAGCTGTATTAATATCAGTTAGTTTATATGTATCTAGTATATATTTAGGTAATGTCTCTTCTAATTTTCCATTAACCTCTTCTATACCATTTTCCATAATTTTTCTCATAGTATTTTGAGAAAGTTTATATGTAAGCGGATAAATTGGAATAATCTTTCCTGTATTTTTGTTAGTTCCATCTAAATCGTAAACCGGTGATTGCATTGTAATTCTTCCACCTTTTATGCTTACTTTTCCATAAAAACAATATCTTTTGTTTATAGTAAAATTGTTTTTTAAATACCCTTGATTATACCAATCAATTTCTACTCCTCCAGTTTCATCTCTAACGAATAATTTACATATTGTTAAATTTTTTCTTATTCTGATTTCATTCATTCTTCCAATTGGAAAAGCAGAAATAAGCGCTTCTTCACCATCTACTAAACTTGAAATATTTTTAGGTTTACTTCTATCTTCATGTTCTCTTGGAAAAAAAGAAATTAAATCTCCTAAAGTTTCTATACCAAGCTTTTTTAAAAGAGAAACTCTATTTGGCCCAACTCCTTTTATGTATTGAACAGATTTATTTAAATCTACCATTATTCCTCCACAATATTATTTTGCTAATTCATAAATTGCTTTAGCATAAATTTTTGAGCTTAATATTAATTTTTCTATATCTACAAATTCATTTACTTGATGACACATATCTTTATCTCCAGGCATATTCATTCCAAATGAAACAAAATTTTTAAAAGCTCTAGCATATGTTCCTCCACCTATAGCAATAGGCTCTGCTGATAATCCTGTTTCTTCATTAAATATTTTTGTAAGAGTTTTAACTAAATAACTATCTTTTGAAACATATAATTTAGAATTTGCATTTTCCATACTGTAACTTAATCCATCACATTTTGATTTAAATTCTTCTAAATATTCCTTAATTTTATCAAAATTTGTATTTATTGGAACTCTTAAATTTGTATATAATTTTAATTTTCCATCTTCATATTTAATAATTCCTATATTTGATGTTAAACTTCCGCTCTCATCACTTGTAGTATATCCACCTAAATATCTTGGACTTTGAATATCAAAAAATCCTTGTTCTTTTAAGAAATTAATATATTCATTTTCCCCTAAATATAAAAGTAATTTTGTTATTGCATTTTCACCTAAATCTGGATGCGCAGCATGACTTGAAATTCCATTAGCCACAATTTTAATAGTGTCTCTACTTATCTTTTCAATATGAATATCATTTGTATTATTAAATTTTTGAATATCGTTTGGATTCTGAAATTTAAGTCTAATTGAAGCAATTTTTGGAACAACATTAATAGCGTTATTACCACAATTAACTTCAAGAATTTCTGCACCTTCTATATTAAAATCTTTTTCTATACCAATTGTAATTATTCCTTTTTCTGCATATATACAAGGAAAGTCAGCGTCTGGGCTAAAACCTATTGTAGGGTGCTCATCATTCATTTTATAATAATTTATACATTTCCAATTTTTTTCTTCATTAAGTCCTACTATTAATCTTACCCTTTTATTAACTTTTAAATTATCATATACTTCTTTCATTGCATAAAGACATGCTACAATTGGTCCTTTGTCATCAATTGCTCCTCTACCATATATTTTTCCATCTCTAATTTCTGGTTCAAAAGGAGAAAAAGTCCAGCCGTCCTCTATATTTGCAGGTACCACATCTAAATGTCCAATTATGCCTACCATTTCTTCTCCTTCTCCAAATTCTATATAACCACAATATCCATCTAAATTTTTGGTTCTAAATCCTAATTTATTTCCTAAATTTAAAATATAATCTAAAGCTTTTTTGCATTCCAAGCCAAATGGTTCTCCAGGTGTTTCTGAATCTTCAGAAACACTTTTAAATCGAATTAAATCTTTAACAGTATTTATTATCTCATCTCTATATTTTTCCATTAAACTCTCCTTTCAAAGCTCTTTTTATTTTTATATCTGCATCACGTTTGGCGATTGTCTCTCTTTTGTCATAAAGTTTTTTTCCTTTGCCAATCCCCACTTCTACTTTAACATTACTTCCTTTAAAGTAAAGACTAAGTGGAATCAAACTTACTCCTTTTTGCTTAATCATTCCAAATAATCTATATATTTCTTTTTTATGTAATAATAGTTTTCTATCACGAAGAGGATCTTTGTTAAATATATTACCATGTTCATATGGACTAATATGCATACCATATATATATGCCTCTCCATCTTTAATCATTACATATGTATCTTTTATATTTACTTTACCATTTCTTATTGATTTAATTTCAGTTCCAGTTAAAACTATTCCTGCTTCGAAAGATTCATTAATTGTATAATTATGTCTAGCAGTCGGGTTTTTAGCTATTAATTTTTTATTCAAAATAATTCTCCTTTATAAACAAAAAAATATTTGTGTAAATTTTTTTCACACAAACATTTTATCGATTTTTATAATATTTGTCAATTGTTATTTGCCTTCTTCTTATCAAATTGTTCCTTGGACATCATAAGTTTTTTTACTTGTTCAGGTACCATATAATCTCTATATAAATTTGAGATCATATTTTTTGCCCTTTTTGAAATATTTTGTTCATTTACTTTCTTTTGAGTGTCAAATCTAAATTTATAATCAAATCTTTTTGCGCTTTTTAATGATTTGATTACATTATTGGGAATTTTTTCAACATCCTTTTTTGGCATATACTTTAAAACTTCTAATACTTCTGTACAAGCCATCTGATATTCTAAATAATTTTTCCCTTCCATATGAACCCTCCATACAATTTATCTGTATGTATATTAATAAATACTATCATACAACTCTATTTTAACACATTTTTGAAAGAAATTCAAACAAATTTTACAAATTTTATAAAAAAATCCATGATTTTTAAATATATCATGGATTTTCTATAATTTAATATTAATTTTTTATATAAGCTTAATTAAGCCTTGTTTGCAGAACAGAATACATCATTTATTTTATGTGAAACTGTTTTCTTAATTTCTTCTCTTGCAGCTCCTAAATATTTTCTAGGATCAAATACTGATGGTTCTTCATTAAATACTCTTCTTACTTGTGCTGTCATTGCTAATCTTAAATCTGTATCAACATTTATTTTTGATACTCCGTTTTCTCCTGCTTGTTTCAACATTTCATCTGGACAACCTTTAGCACCAGGGATATTTCCACCATTATTATTACACATCTCAACTAATTCTGGAACAACTGAAGATGCACCATGTAAAACAATTGGAGTATTTGGTAATTTTTCTTTTACTTTTGCTAATATATCAAAACGAAGTCTAGCTTCTCCTTTAAATTTATATGCTCCATGGCTTGTTCCAATAGCAATTGCAAGAGAATCACATCCTGTTCTTTGAACAAATTCATAAGCTTGGTCTGGATCTGTGTATCTTGCGTCATCTTCTGCAACATTTACATCATCTTCAACACCTGCTAATTTTCCAAGCTCAGCTTCAACTACTACTCCTTTGCTATGAGCATAATCAACTACTTCTTTTGTTACTCTTACATTTTCTTCAAAATCATATTTTGAACCATCTATCATAACAGATGTAAATCCATTATCAATACACATTTTACATGTTTCAAAATCTGGTCCATGATCTAAATGTAAAGCAATTGGAATATTTGTTGTTTCTACAGCTGCTTCTACCATTTTCTTTAAATATGGAAGTGTAGCATATTTAATAGCGCTTGATGAAACTTGTAAAATAACTGGTGAATTAGCTTCATTTGCTGCTTCAGTGATTGCTTGTATAAATTCCATATTATTTATATTAAATGCACCAATTGCAAAATGCTCCTTCATTGATTTTTCAAACATCTCTTTAGTTGTAACTAATGCCATAATTAAAAACCTCCTTTTTTAATGAATATAAATTCATTATCTTATTTGTCATAGACATTTTATTTCTTTTTATATGTTTTGTCAATGATAAGTTGTTTTTTTATTTACAAATACTATAATCATAAATCACAAATAAATACCTAACTAATAAATAAAAAGATATAAATAAATAA
>CALXVK010000023.1 GCA_944391975.1 uncultured Clostridia bacterium | reverse complement strand
GAGCAGCGAATCGTTGCCGTGTCCCTCTATGCAGTATTTTTAAATAAAAAATAAACACTATTTATTTCGTGCTCTTTTTATTTCAAAACTAAACTAATTTTAAAACTGCAACATCTGCATTGTCGCCTTTTCTATTCTCCATTTTTAATATTCTAGTATATCCACCTACTCTATCTGAATATTTTGGAGCTATTTCATTAAATAATTTATTCATTAAGTCAACATTTGGAACTTTATTAACTTTTTTCATTATTTTTCTTCTAGCATTTAATCTTGATGGCATATCTTTTTGTCTCTTTTCAGTAGTTTCTTCTTTAACTACTCTTAGATACTCTTTACCATTTTTACTAGTTACTTTTTCAGTAACTTTTTTACCTTTGCTATCTAATTTAGCTTTAACTACTTTGCAATCTACTTCTTCATAATTGTCTTTTTCTTTAACAGCTAATGCTATTATACTATCAACTATAGCTTTAACTTCTTTAGCTCTGGCTTCAGTTGTAACTATTTGTTCATTTAATAGAAAATCAGTAGTTAAGGTTTTTAACATTGCTAATCTTTGATCTGTTGTTTTTCCTAGCTTTCTTGTTCCTGCCACTTTATTCTCACCTCTTCTTTTCTAAATTCTAATTTTAATCTTCATCAACTGCAAAACTTAGTCCTAAAGCCAAAAGTTTATTAGTTACTTCATCTAAAGATTTCTTTCCTAGATTTCTAACTTTCATCATATCTTCTTGTGACTTATTAGCTAAATCTTCAACAGTTGCAATTCCAGCTCTTTTTAAACAATTATATGATCTAACTGAAAGTTCAAGTTCTTCAATAGGCATCTCTAAAACTTTTTCTTTCTTAGATTCTTCTTTTTCTACCATTACTTGAGTATTTTTTGCAGTTTCAGATAAGTCAATAAATAATTCTAGATGACCTACCATAACTTTTGCTGCCAAGCTTAATGCTTCAAATGGTTTTAAACTTCCATCTGTCCAAACTTCTATAGTAAGTTTATCATAATCTACCATTTGTCCAACTCTAGTATTTTCAACTGAATAGTTTACCTTTTTAACAGGTGTAAAAATTGAATCTATAGGTAATACATCTATAGGATTATTTTCTTTTTTATTTTTTTCTGCTACATTATATCCTCTACCTCTGTTAACTGTCATTTCCATGTTCAAATCAGCTTCTTCAGAGGCTGTTGCAATATGTAATTCCTTATTTAATATTTCAACTGTTCCATCTGTTTCAATATCAGCAGCTGTAATCTCTCCAGCTCCTTTATGAACTATTCTAATTTTCTTTTCTTCATTATCAGATACTTTTAATCTAACACTTTTTAAATTAACAATTAACTCAGGAACATCTTCCACAATACCCTTAATTGTAGAAAATTCATGTAGTACGCCTTCTATTTTAATACTTGTTATAGCCGCTCCTGGCAATGATGATAATAAAATTCTTCTCAAAGAATTTCCTATTGTCATTCCATATCCACGTTCTAATGGTTCACATATGAATTTTGCATAATTCCTCTTATCGTCTGCCTCACTACATACGATGTTTGGTTTTTCAAATTCAATCATTTTTACCTCCTAATAGGTTTATACCTCTATAAAAATTTTATATCTTACGTACAACTTTTTCCTAAGCATTATTTAGAATATAACTCAACAATTAAGTGTTCAGCAACTTGTAAATCAATTTCATCTCTTTCTACAGTTCTTATAACTTTACCACTTAATTTTTCACTATCTAATTCTAACCAAGCTGGAACAGGTCTTTTAGATCCACCATCTAAATTTTCTTTAACTACTGGATTATCTTTTCTAATTTCTCTAATTCCAACAACATCTCCTGGTTTTACTAAATATGAAGCAATGTTAACTTTTCTTCCATTAACTTCAATATTACCATGAGTAACAAGCATTCTAGATTGTGCTCTTGATGCACCAAATCCTAATCTATATACAACATTATCAAGTCTACTCTCTAATATTTTTAATAAATTCTCACCTGTCATACCTTTTTTGCTAGAAGCCATTTGAAAATAGCCTCTGAATTGTTTTTCACCTATGCCATAGTAAGCTTTTGTTTTTTGTTTTTCTCTTAATTGTGTTCCATATTCAGAAAGTTTTGTTCTTTTTTGACCATGTTGACCAGGAGCATAGTTTCTTCTAGTAACACTGCATTTATCTGAATAACATCTATCACCTTTTAAGAAAAGTTTTTGACCTTCTCTACGGCATATACGGCATTGTTCACTATTATATCTTGCCATTTTTTATTTACACCTCTCTTATTAAATTTAAATAAAATTGAACTCTTTCCTCTATTAAAAGAACTACTATACTCTTCTTCTTTTTGGTGGTCTACATCCATTATAAAAGTCTTTTTCAAAGCCTTTTAATGTATGCCATCAAATTGAAGTTTAGCTTTTTCATTTATTAGACGAGTAAATTTTACTTCGTAAAATTTCCACGTCAAAAAAATTTTAAACTCTTCTTCTTTTGGGTGGTCTACATCCATTATGAGGAATTGGAGTAACATCTTTAATCATTGTTATATCTAATCCTGCTGTTTGAAGAGATCTTATAGCAGCTTCTCTTCCTGAACCAGGACCTTTAACATATACATCTACTGTTTTCATTCCATGTTCCATTGCTGTTTTTGCAGCTGTTTCAGCAGCTTGACCAGCAGCAAATGGTGTACTTTTTCTTGAACCTTTAAAACCAAGTTCACCAGCGCTTGCCCAAGAAATAACATTTCCTTGTGTATCAGTAATTGATACTATTGTATTGTTAAAGCTTGAATGAATATGAGCTGAACCTCTATCTACGTTCTTTCTCTCTCTTCTTCTAACACCAGCTTTTTGAGTAGCTTTTGCCTTTGCCATTGTTTAACCTCCTTATTTTATTTCAATCAAATAAAATTTATTTTAGTTCTAATCTTCTAATTAAACTTATTTTTTACTTTTACTTACTAATTTTCTTGGACCTTTTCTAGTTCTAGCATTTGTTTTTGTTCTTTGTCCTCTAACTGGTAAGTTTCTTCTGTGTCTTATTCCTCTGTAGCATCCAATTTCAGTAAGTCTCTTAATATTTAAAGCAACTTCTCTTCTTAAATCACCTTCAACTTTGTAACCATCCATAGCTTTTCTTATTTTAGCTACATCATCATCTGTTAAGTCCTTTACTCTTGTGTCAGGATTTACACCTGCTGCTTTTAATATTTTTTGAGAACTTGTTAAACCAATACCATATATATATGTTAGTCCAACTTCAACTCTTTTTTCTCTAGGTAAATCAACACCTGCTATACGAGCCATATTATTTTTACACCACTCTTACTAAAAATTTTAATTTAAGCCAAAAAGCTCTAAAAAACAAATTAATACTCCTACATAATTTTTATTATATAGAAATCTTAAATTTGTATTATATATAAATATAAATATGATGATTTAAATTTTATAAATTTAAATCCAGCCGCACACATTTATATTAATACCAAAAATTATCCTTGTCTTTGTTTATGTTTAGGATTTTCACAAATTACTCTAATAACACCTTTTCTTTTGATTACTTTACATTTGTCACATATTTTCTTAACTGATGGTCTTACTTTCATTTCTTTATCTTCCTTTCTTAAAATAGTTATATTTTATAATTAATTATTTTGCTCTCCAAGTAATTCTTCCCTTAGATAAATCATATGGAGATAACTCCAATTTTACTCTATCTCCTGGTAAAATTTTTATATAATTCATTCTAAGTTTTCCTGAAATATGAGCTAAAACTTGATGTCCATTCTCAAGTTCTACTCTAAAAGTTGTATTTGGTAGTGTTTCAACTACTTTTCCTTCTACTTCAATAACATCTTCTTTAGACATTAAAGTTCCTCTCTTTCATAATTTTATAACTTAAAAATAATAAATTTAATTTTAAGTTAACATCTATTTTTTATTATATTTTCTCTCTTAATTAACGAAATAATTTGCCAAAAAGCAAACTTTCAGCAATAAGCTAGTATAGTATATAATAATTTTATAAAATTGTCAATATTTTTGGCTCTTTTTCTGTAATTAAAATTGTATTTTCATAATGAGCAGCTAAACTTCCATCTTGAGTTGTTATTGTCCAACCATCTTCTAATTCCCATATATCAGGTTTTCCTTCTATAACCATTGGTTCAACAGCTAAAGTCATACCTGGTTCTAATCTTGGTCCACGACCTGCTTTTCCATAATTTGGTATTCCTGGATCTTCATGCATTTCTTTTCCAATTCCATGCCCTTGAAATTCTCTTACTACTGAATATCCTTGAGACTTAACATATTCTCCAATGGCATGAGAAATATCACCTATTCTATTTCCTTTTTTGGCATATTTTATTCCTTCAAAAAAAGCCTGTTTTGTAACTTCTACTAATCTTTTGGCTTCTGGACTTACATTTCCTACTAAATACGTTCTTGCCATATCTCCATTGAATCCATTTTTTAATGCAACTAAATCAACTGAAACTATATCTCCATCTTTAATAACTCTTGTTTTGGATGGAATTCCATGAATAACTTCATCATTTATTGATATACATGTTGATGCAGGATAATTAGGAACACCTTGAATTCCTGATGGATACCCTTTTTCTGCAGGAATTCCGCCATTTTTTCTAATTGCCTCTTCTGCTATCATATCTAACTCATAAGTTGTCATTCCTGGCCTTATTGCTTCTTCTACAGCTTTATGAGCAAGGAATGCAACTTTACATGCTTCTTTCATAAGTTCAATTTCTCTAGATGATTTTATAGTAATCATTTTTAAATCCTTTCTAAATTGTTACTAAAAAAATTTTAACACTTTATTTTTTTATATCATTTACTATATCTTTTGCAACATCTGTACCCATTCTATTTATTGATATACTAATTTCTTCAGTTCTTAGTACTCCTTTATTTTTATAAAAATCAATTAAAGGACTTGTTTTTTCTTCATATATTTCTAATCTTTTCTTTATTGCATCTGCATTTTTATCATCTTCTCTTTGTTTTAATGGAGAACCACATTTATCACAGATTCCTTCTTTAATTGGTGGATGCAATTTTATATTATATGTTGCTTTACAATCTGGATTTGTACAAACTCTTCTTGTTAACATTCTGTCTATTATTTCATCTCTAGGAGTTACTAAATTTATTACTAAATCAACTTTTTTCCCCTTTTTAGTTAAAATTTCATCTAATTTTTTTGCTTGTTCAATTGTTCTTGGAAATCCATCTAATATTGCACCTTCTTTTGCATCATCCCATGATAATCTATCATCTACCATTGGAACTGTTATATCATCTGGAACTAACTCTCCTTTTGAAATATATTTATCAGCTTCAATTCCAAGTTCTGTTTTTTCACTAATATTTTTTCTAAAAATATCACCTGTTGATATTTGAGGAATTCCTGTTGCTTCACTAATTAATCCAGCAACTGTTCCTTTTCCTGTTCCTTGAGCTCCTAACATAATAATAATCATAATTTTGCCTCCTAACGATTTGGATTTCTCCCCTTTAAACTAGAGGAGAAATCCATCTTTGTTTATTTCTCTAAAAATCCTTTATAATGTCTCATTACTAATTGAGATTCTAGTTGTTGAACAGTTTCTAATGCTACACCAACTACAATTAAGATTGATGTACCACCAAAAGATATGTCCAATCCAGAAAATCTAAGTAACATAGGCAATATAGCAATAATTCCTAAAAAGATTGAACCAAACCAAGTTAGTTTCATAAGAACTGATTTTAAATAATCAGTTGTTGGTTTTCCAGCTCTAATTCCTGGAATAAATCCACCATTTTGCTTAATATTTTGAGAAACTTCTGCTGGATTGAAAGTTGCTAATGTATAGAAGAATGTAAATGCCACAATTAATATTAAATATACTATAGCATTTGCTAATGAATATCCCCATTCAATTCCAGCTGATGATGATGTTGCAATTGAAAATTTATATAGACCAGCTAAAAATCCTGTTCCACCTACACTATTTGAAGCAAATATACTTATAATCATTGCTGGGAATGTTAAGAATGATGAAGCAAAGATTATAGGCATAACACCTGCCATAGCTAGTTTAAGTGGAATATGGGTATTTTGTCCACCATACATTTTTCTTCCTACAACTTTTTTAGCATATTGAACTGGAATTCTTCTTTCAGCACTTTGAACCCACACAACAGCTGTTACTAATATTAAAGCTCCTACTACAATTGCTATTGCTGTAGCTAGCCCAGCTGTACTAAATCCATTTGTTGTAAATATTATATCTTTTAAAACTGTAATTGCAGAAGGCAAACCTGAAATGATACCAACAAAGATAATAATTGAAATACCATTTCCTATTCCTTTATTTGTAATTTGCTCTCCAAGCCACATTAATATTGCAGTTCCTGCCATTAATGAAACTACAACTAAGAATCCTGTGAAAAATCCTGGATTAATAAATACATTTGAATAACTACTACTATATGAAATGTATATACCAGCACCTTCTATAGCTGCTAATACTATAGTTAACAATTTAGTATATTTATTAACCTTTTGTTTCCCAAGCTCTCCACCTTCTTTAATTAGAGCTTGTAATGATGGTATTATCATACCTAATAGTTGTATAACAATTGATGCTGTGATATAAGGAGTTATTGACATAGCAAATATTGATAAATTTGAGAAGGCACCTCCTGAAATTGTATCAATTAAAGCTGTAAATCCTCCTGATGTAGCATTTTTCATTTGCTCAGCTAATTCTGAAGCATTAACACCTGGTGCTGTTATATAGCAACCAAATCTAAAAATTAATATCAATAATAATGTATATAATAATTTTTTTCTAACTTCTGGTGTTTTAAAAGCATTTTTTATTGTTTTAAACAACTAAATCACCTCTATCTTTCCGCCTAAGGCTTCTATTTTTTCAGAAGCTGTTTTTGTGAATCTAGCTGCTTTTACATTTAATTTTTTCTCTAGTTTACCTGTTCCTAAAACAACTATTCCGTCATTAACTTTTCCGATAATTCCTTCTGCTAATAAAGTATCAGATGTAACATCTGTTGCTTCTGATTTATTTAGCATTGTTAAAGTTACTTCTGTGTAATTTTTATGATTATAATTTTTAAATCCTCTTTTTGGTAATCTTCTATATAATGGTGTTTGACCACCTTCAAAACCTCTTCTAACTCCTCCACCTGTTCTAGATTTTTGACCTTTTTGGCCTCTAGTAGATGTTTTTCCAGATCCTGATCCGATACCACGACCAACTCTTTTTCTAGCTCTTCTTTCAACGCTTGCTGGTAAATTACCTAAGTCCATCTTTTTAGCACCTCCTTTTTTGATGTATAATATTTTCTTTTATCTAATTTTACATATTTATTTAATATTATAATTATTTATTTGTCAAGCAAAAATATTATAAAATTTCGCTAACTTTTTTTCCTCTTTTAGCAGCAACTTCTTCAGCTGTTTGCATGTTTTTTAGAGCATTTATAGTAGCATATACAACATTTCTAGGATTATTTGTTCCTATTATTTTTGTTTTAATATCTTTATATCCAGCTAACTCTAATACTGGCCTTACACTACCTCCTGCTATAACTCCAGAACCTTCAGCTCCTGGTTTTAACATAACACTTGCGCTTCCAAATTTACCAACATATTCATGAGGAATAGTTGTTCCTTTGATAGGCACTTCAATTAAGTTTTTCTTTGCTTCTTCAATAGCTTTTCTTATTGCATCTGGAACCTCAGAAGCTTTTCCGTTTCCAACACCTATATGACCTGCTTCATCTCCAACAACAACAACTGCACTAAATCTAAAAGTTCTACCACCTTTAACAACTTTTGCAACTCTATTGATAGCAACAACTTTTTCTTTTAATTCAACTGTATTATTTTCTTCCATCTTAAGGTTATTCCCTCCTTTTTTATTTTATTAAAATTCTAGTCCACCTTCACGAGCACTATCAGCTAATTCTTTAACTATACCATGATAAATGTATCCGCCTCTATCAAAAACTACTGTTTTAATATTTTTTTCTTGAGCTTTTTTTGCAACTAAAGCTCCAACTTCTTTAGCAGCTTCTACATTACAACGTTTTGTTTTAATATCTTTACTTAATGTTGAAACATAAACTAAAGTCTCACCTTTAGTATCATCAATAATTTGTGCAATGATGTTCTTATTAGATTTACAAACAGCAAGTCTTGGGCAATCACTAGTTCCGCTAATTTTTCTACGAACTCTAGCATGTCTTCTTTGTTTTTCAGCTTTTTTATCTATTTTAGAAATCATTATTTGTTCTCCTTTCTAAGTAACTGTTAGGGATATATTTAATCCCTAAAGGTATATTTTAAAGATTAAATATACCCCTACTTACTTAAGTTTACTTATTTTTTATTTTAATTTTTAACTATTTACAAAGTATTAGTTTATTTCTTACCAGCTTTACCTTCTTTACGTCTAATAGTTTCATCAGCATATTTAATACCTTTACCTTTATAAACTTCAGGTGGTCTTTTTGTTCTTAAAATAGCTGCTGTTTGACCAACTAATTCTTTGTCTATCCCTTTAACTATTATTTCATTTGCGCTTGGAACTTCAAAAGTAATTCCTTCTGGAGCTTCTACTTCAACTGGATGTGAGTATCCTAAAGTTAAAACTAAATCTTTACCTTTTTTCTGAGCTCTATATCCAATTCCATTTACTTCTAATTTTTTTTCATATTCTTTAACTGTTCCTTGAATCATGTTATTAATTAAAGTTCTAGTTAAACCATGTAAACTTCTACTTTCTGGTTCATCATTATTTCTTGTTACATTAATAACATTTCCTTCTAAAGCAACATTAATCTTTTCGCTTATTTCTCTTTCTAATGTTCCTTTAGGTCCTTTTACAGTTATTTTATGACCATCAATTGTAACATTAACGCCATCTGGAACAGTAATAGGTTTATTTCCTATTCTAGACATTGTCTTATTTCCTCCTTATACCAAATTTTGTTTTTATCAAAATTTTTAAATTCTAATTTATTCAAGATTACCAAACATAGGCTAAAACTTCTCCACCTAATCCTAATTCTCTTGCTTTCTTATCAGTTACTATTCCTTTTGATGTAGATATTAAAGCAATACCTAATCCATTAAGAACTTTTGGTAATTCATCTTTTGAAGAATAAATTCTAAGTCCTGGTTTACTAATTCTTCTTAATCCTGAAATTACTCTTTTTCCTTTTTCATCATATTTTAGAGTAATTCTTAATACACCTTGAACTCCATCTTCAATCTCTTCATAAGATTTTATATATCCTTCTTCTAATAATGTTTCTGCTATAGCTTTTTTCATTTTTGATGCTGGAACATCAACAGTTTTAAACTTAGCATTATTAGCATTTCTAATTCTTGTTAACATATCTGCAATTGGATCTGTTGTATTCACTACATTTTCCCTCCTTTTTCATTATTTAATAACAATTTACCAGCTAGCTTTTTTAACACCTGGTATTTCTCCCTTATGAGCTAATTCTCTAAAACATACACGGCATATTCCATATTTTCTAATATAGCTATGAGGTCTACCGCAAATTTTACATCTATTATATTCTCTAGTTGCATATTTTTGTTTTTTTGCACATTTTACTTTTAATGATTTTTTAGCCATAATTTCTCCTTTCTAATTTTTAAAAGGCATTCCTAATAAAGTAAGTAATTCTTTAGCTTCTTCATCAGTCTTAGCTGTTGTTATAAATGAAATATCCATACCTCTTAATTTATCTACTTTATCATATTCGATCTCTGGGAATATTAATTGCTCTTTTAATCCCATTGAATAATTTCCTCTTCCATCAAATGAGTTCTTTGAAACTCCTCTAAAATCTCTTACTCTTGGAAGAGCTACATTAAATAATTTGTATGCAAAGTCATACATTTTTCCAGATCTTAATGTAACTTTACATCCAACTTTAACTCCTTCTCTTAATTTAAAAGCTGCTATTGATTTTTTAGCTGTTGTTACAACTGGTTTTTGTCCAGTAATTAAACTTAAATCATTTATTGCATTATCTAATGCTTTTGGATTATCTTTTATATCTCCTAATCCAATATTTATAACAATTTTTTCTAGCTTTGGAACTTCCATAACAGAAGAATAATTAAATTTTTTCATCAAAGCTGGAACAACTTCTGATTTATATTGTTCTCTTAGTTTTTCCATAATGTTTTAAGTGCCTCCTTTCTTAATTTATTTTATTTTTGCACCACATTTTTTACAAACACGAACTTTTTCATTTTTATCAGTTGTAAATCCAACTTTAGTTGCTTTTTTGCATTTTGGACATACAACATTTACTTTACTACTATATATTGCACATTCAACAGAAATAATTCCGCCTTCTTCACCTTGTTTTCTAGGTTTAACATGTTTTTTTCTTACATTAACACCTTTAACAATAATTTTATCTTTTTTAGGAATTACTTCTAAAACTTCACCTTGTTTTCCTTTATCATTTCCAGATAAAACTTCAACAGTATCTCCTTTTTTTACTTTTAACATTTTATTTTTTCACCTCTTTTTCAAAGAATATTTTTTGAAATTTTAATTATAAACAAGTACTGCTAGGCGGACGATTTAAAAATCAATGAGGTGTACATAAAAGTACGTTGATTTGATTTTTAATGAAGTCCAACAACGCAGGACGAAGTTTAAAATTAAAATTTTATAATACTTCTGGAGCTAGAGATAATATCTTCATATAATTTTTCTCTCTTAATTCTCTTGCTACTGGACCAAATATACGAGTTCCTCTAGGTGTTCCGTCTTCACGAATTATTACTGCTGCGTTTTCATCAAATTTTACATAAGAACCATCACTACGTCTTGCACCTTTTTTAGTTCTTACTACAACAGCTCTAACAACTTCACCTTTTTTAACAACTCCACCTGGTGTAGCATCTTTAACAGAAGCAATTATTACATCGCCAATTTCAGCGTATTTTCTATATGAACCACCTAAGCATCTAATACACATTATTTCTTTAGCACCTGTATTATCAGCTACTTTTAATCTAGTTTGTTGTTGTACCATTGCTTTATAATCCTCCTTTTATATTTTTAATCTCATTTATTTTATAACTGCTTTTTCAACAATTTCAACAACTCTCCATCTTTTATCTTTAGACAAAGGTCTTGTTTCCATTACTTTTACTTTATCTCCAACTTTGCAGTTATTTTCTTCATCATGAGCTTTTAGTTTATATGTTCTTTTAACAGTTTTCTTATAAATAGGATGTTTTACCATTGTTTCAACTGCTACAACTACTGTTTTATCCATTTTATCAGATACAACTGTTCCTACCATAGTCTTACGAAGATTTCTTTCTTCCATAATGAATTATTCTCCTTCCTACAAACTTTTGAATCATTAATTAAATTTATTTGCCTTCAATTTCTCTATTTCTTAATATAGTTTTTGCTCTTGCTATATTATCCTTTACTTCTCTAACCTTAATTTTATTTTCATCTTGACGAGGAAATTTTCAAAGAAAAGTTACTATAAAAACTAATATTAAGATTATTAATTATTAATTAGTTTTAATTTCATTTTTTAATACGAGAAAATTTTCTTTGAAAATTTTCACGCAATTAAAATAAAATTATCCATTTATTTCTCTTTGTCTCAATATAGTCTTTGCTCTAGCTATGTTCTTTTTTACTTCTCTTACTTTAATTTTATTTTCATTGCCACCAGTTGCTCCGTTAAATCTTAATTTGAAAAGCTCTGATTTTAACTCAACTAATTCTTTCTCTAAATCTGGTGAAGACATATCATTTAATTTCTTAACACTCTTCAACTTGATCACCATCCATTTCATCTCTTTTTACGAATTTTGTTTGAACTGGTAATTTATGTCCTGCTAATCTTAAAGCTTCTCTTGCAACATCTTCAGCAACTCCTGAAATTTCAAACAAAACTCTTCCTGGTTTTACAACTGCAACCCAATATTCTGGAGCACCTTTACCTTTACCCATACGAGTTTCAGCAGGTTTCTTTGTTATTGGTTTGTCAGGGAATATTTTAATCCAAACTTTTCCACCTCTTTTTATATAACGAGTCATTGCAACTCTGGCAGCTTCGATTTGGTTTGATTTTATCCATCCTGCAGTTGTTGCTTGAAGTCCGTACTCACCTTCATTTACTTTATTTCCACGAGTAGCGTAACCTCTATTTCTACCTTTTTGCATTTTTCTATATTTTGTTCTTTTTGGCATTACTGGCATTATTCGTTACCTCCTTTTGCATCTTTTTTAGCTGGAAGTACTTCACCTTTATAAATCCAAACTTTTACACCTATCTTTCCATAAGTAGTATCAGCTTCATAGAAACCATAATCAATATCTGCCCTTATTGTTTGAAGTGGTATAGTTCCATCTTTATAAAATTCTGTTCTAGCCATATCTGCTCCACCAAGTCTTCCTGATACAGCAGTCTTGATTCCTAAAGCTCCAGCTTTCATAGCTTTTTGCATGCATTGTTTCATTGCTCTTCTGAATGAAATTCTTTTTACTAATTGAGCAGCGATATTTTCAGCAACTAATTGTGCATCAGTATCAGCATTTTTAACCTCAACTATATTTAAATTAACTTTTTTATTTATCATTTTTTCTAACTCAGTTCTTAGTTCTTCAGCAAGATTTCCACCTTTACCAATTACTAATCCTGGTTTAGCTGTGTAAACATTAATTTTAACAAATTTAGCTGTTCTTTCAATTTCAATTTTTGAAATTCCACTAGCTAATAATTTTTGTTTTACATATTTACGGATTTTGTAATCTTCAACTAGATAATCACTATAGTTTTTCTTATCAGCATACCATTTTGAATCCCAATCTCTAATTACACCTACTCTTAATCCGTTTGGATGTACTTTTTGTCCCATGATATCCTCCTTTTTAATTATTTACTTTCTCTTAAAACTATTGTTATATGACTTGTTCTTTTTCTTATTCTAACAGCTGAACCTTTTGCAGCTGGTCTTATTCTTTTTAATGTTGGACCTTGATTAGCATAAATTTCAGCAACTTTCAAGTCTTTTCTATTCATAAAGTGATTATTTTCAGCATTTGCTATAGCTGATTTTAGTAATTTTTCTAAAATCTCACTTGAAGCTTTTGGAGCAAATTTTAAAATTGCAATAGCTTCATCTACATTTTTTCCTCTTATTAAATCTGCTACAATTTTAACTTTTCTACTTGAAATTCTAGCATATTTAAGAGTTGCTCTAGCCTCTGCTACAGTTGTCTCTTCTTCTTTCACTTCTTTTACCTCCTGTTTTATATTTAGATGTTAAACTTTTTTACATCTATAATTTATTTTTTATTTCTTTGTTGTTTTATCTCCGCTATGTCCTTTAAATGTTCTAGTTGGAGCAAATTCACCTAATTTATGTCCAATCATTTCTTCTGTTATATATACAGGAACATGTTTTCTTCCATCATGAACTGCTATAGTATGACCAACCATTTGTGGATAAATTGTAGAAGCTCTTGACCATGTTTTTAAAACTTCTTTTTTACCAGTTTCATTCATAGCTTCAATTCTAGCTAATAATTTAGGTTGTACGAATGGTTTCTTTTTACTTGATCTTGACATTATTTTTCTCCTTTCTCACTTCATCCGAAAAGTAGAATTTTATCTACTTTTTTTAATGCGAATTTTTTCGCTTTCAAGAACATCTCGTGTAAAATTTTGCAAAAGCAAAATTTTACAGTGAGAATTCTATTTTCTTCTTTTAACAATAAATTTATTAGATTGTTTTTTCTTATCTCTTGTCTTATATCCAAGTGCTGGTTTACCCCAAGGAGTAAGTGGTCCACTATGTCCAACTGGAGCTCTACCTTCACCACCACCATGTGGGTGATCATTAGGATTCATTACAGAACCTCTAACTGTAGGTCTAATTCCCATATGTCTTTTTCTTCCTGCTTTTCCTAATTTAATATTTTCATGATCACTATTTCCTATTGTTCCTATTGTAGCTCTACATCTTACAGAAACTAATCTCATTTCTCCAGATGGAAGTCTAACATGAGCATATGCTCCTTCTTTAGCCATTAATTGTGCTTCTTGTCCAGCACTTCTTGCTAATTTTCCACCTTGACCTGGGTTTAATTCTATATTATGAATCATAGTACCAACTGGTATACTTTCTATTGGCATAGCGTTACCTGGTTTAATATCAACTTTTACTCCTGATATAACTTTGTCTCCATCAGTTAATCCTTGTGGAGCTAAGATGTAACTTTTTGTTCCATCTGTATATTCGATTAAAGCGATATTTGCACTTCTATTCGGATCATATTCGATTCCAATAACAGTTGCTTCCATATCATCTTTTTGTCTCTTAAAATCTACTATTCTATATTTTTGTCTATTTCCACCACCTTGGTGTCTTACTGTTATTCTTCCATAAGAATTTCTTCCTGAATTTTTCTTTTTCTTAGCTAATAAAGATTTTTCAGGAGTTTTTTTAGTAACTTCTTCAAAAGTTGAAGATGTCATATTTCTTCTTGATGGAGTGTATGGTCTATATGTTTTAATTCCCATCTTTTTCTTCCTTTCTCGAATTTGTGAAAAGCTATGTTCTTTCCGTCTAAATCTCATTCAAAAATCCTCAACGTACTTTTAAACTTTTCTCAAATTTCTATCCTTTCTTTAAATTTTAGCGAATCTTTTCCTGCTCCGCTTTGCAGATAAATTTTATTATCCTAGTTAATTCTAGATAATTTTATATTTTTATGATGTTCTTCGCAATAATGCGAAACTATCAATTGTTTGTAAATTAATTTAGAACAAATATAAATTAATTTTCATAAAAACAATTCAGAGCGAGCAGTACAAGGCGACCGAACAAAAAATTAATGAGGCGTACATAGAGTACGTTGATTTAATTTTTTGTGAGAGTCAACATAGTAATGCGAAGCTATCAATTGTTTGCAAATTAGTTTAGAACAAGTATTGCTAGGCGGACGATTTAAAAATCAATGAGGCGTACACAAAGTACGTTGATTTGATTTTTAATGAAGTCCAACAACGCAAGACGTAGTTATAAATTAATTTTATACTGAGAAACCTTCTATAGAATCCTTATACTTCTTATCTAATTTAACTTCTTTTCCACCTTTAGAAATATAAGTTTTAGTTGAAGCATTTGTATCTATAGTTACTATTGCTTTTTTCCAATCTGAAGTTCTTCCTAGATGAACACCTACTCTTTTTTCTTTTCCTTTTACAGAGATTGTTCTTACATCTAAAACTTTAACTTCAAATAATTTTTCTACAGCATTTTTAATATCAATTTTTGTTGCTTTTTTTGCAACTTTGAAAGTGTATTTTCCTTCAGCTATTCTCATGCTTGCTTCCTCAGTAATAACTGGGGCAATTATAATATCTTCTGCTACCATTATTTTACATACACCTCCTCTAATTTTTTAACAGTATCAACTGTTAATACTAATTTTTTGTATTTTAATAAATCAAATACATTTATTGTAGAAACTGAAGTTGTTCTAACATTTTCAATATTTCTTGAAGATTTTTGAATAACTTCATTTTTCTCTGGTATCATTATTAAAGCTTTTCCTTCAACTTTTAAGTTTTTAAGAGCTTCTACCATTTGTTTTGTTTTTATCTCTTTAAAATCAAATTTATCAACAACTACTAAGTCTTTATCTAATACTTTTGAACTTAATAAAGATTTTATTGCTAATTGTTTTTCTTTTTTGTTTACTCTATATTTATAAGAACGTGGTTTTGGTCCTAAAGCTATACCACCTTTAATCCATTGTGGAGCTCTTATTGAACCTTGTCTTGCTCTACCAGTTCCTTTTTGTCTCCAAGGTTTCTTTCCACCGCCTCTAACTTCTGCTCTTGTTTTAGTGCTTTGTGTACCTTGTCTTTGATTAGCTAAATAATTAACTAAAACGCTATGAACTATTGCTTCATTTGGCTCAATACCAAATACTTCGTCTTTAAGTGTCATAGATTTTACTTTTTCTCCTTTAATATCATATACGTCTATCTTAGGCATCTTTTCTCCTCCTTTCCTAGTTTATAGCCTTTACGCTATCTTTTATTTTTAATATGCTTCCTTTGTTTCCAGGAACACTACCTTTTACTAGGATAACATTTTTATCTAAATCTACTTTAACAATTTTTAAATTTTGAATTGTTACTGTATCAACACCCATATGTCCTGGTAATTTTTTACCTTTGAAAACTCTACCTGGAGTTGATGTTGAACCCATTGAACCTGGTCTTCTATGATACATAGAACCATGTCCCATTGGTCCTCTATGTTGTCCATGACGTTTTATAACACCTTGGAAACCTTTTCCTTTTGATGTACCTTGAATATCAACTACATCTCCTTCTGCAAATGTATCTACTTTGATAACATCTCCAACTTTATGAGCTGATACATCTTCTACTCTAAATTCTCTTAAATGTTTTTGAACTGGAACGCTAGCTTTTTTGAAATGTCCTCTTTCTGGTTTTGTTAATTTATATTCTTTAACATCTCCATATCCTAATTGAATAGCGTCATATCCATCTGTTTCAACTGTTTTAACTTGAACAACATTACATGGACCAGCTTCAATAACTGTTACTGGAATAACATTTCCTTTTTCATCAAATATTTGAGTCATTCCAACTTTCTTTCCTATAATTGCTTTTTTCATTTTTTCTCCTCCCATTGGCTTACACTTTTTAGTGTTAGCTTAGTTTTAATAATCTCTTTAAAATCTTATAATTTTATTTCAATATCAACACCAGCTGGTAATTCTAATTTCATTAAACTATCAACTGTTTTTTGTGTTGGATAAAGAATGTCTATAACTCTTTTATGTGTTCTCATTTCAAATTGTTCTCTAGAATCTTTATGTTTGTGTGGAGAACGTAAAATAGTTACTACTTCTTTTTCTGTAGGTAATGGTACTGGACCAGAAACTTTAGCTCCTGTTTTTTTAGCAGTATCTACTATTTTTTCAGCAGACTGATCTAAAACAACATAATCATAAGCTTTAAGTCTAATTCTAATTTTGCCATTTCCTACTACAGTGTTTGATGTTGCCATTAAAAATTCCTCCTTAATAATAATTTTTAGCTATAAGCTGGCAACGTATCCTTGTGTTTCTTTTATACACATTATAAAATCCAAGATTATCTTTAGTATAAAAGCTTTTTTTGCTTTGTACTATAAAATTTTCCTGGATAAGATTGCATACGTTTATCAAACTTATCGCCTAGGTCTAAGCCAAGACATACTCCATAGAAGTTCCCTCCATTCCTATGTTTCAAGGATGTAGCCACATTCTACTTCATCGCTTCTCTTGCTCACGCAGTTAGTATTATACTACGCGATTCCCTATAAGTCAACACTTTTTTGGAAAATTTTGAAAAAATCTCCCCTCCATTTACAGGCTTTTAAGGACACTTTGAAAAAGCATGAAAGCAATTTCAATCCACTTTTCCAAAATATTTACAGAAATATACCAAAAAAAAGAAAAAATGGGCTAAAAAACTCTCCCATTTCCTACTATATTCTTTTAATTATTGCAAAATAAACATAGTGCAAAAAATAATATAATGATTTTATAAATGAAAATTTTTTATATTTTCTATATAAATTCCATCTATTTCTTGAAGATATAAATTTATTTGAAGTTAAAGAATTTGGTACCTGTCTATAATAAACTAAGCATTCATTAATACCATATGCTATATATCCTTTTTCAAGTATTCCCCACCATGTTGCAACATCTTCTGAAGGAACATCTGGCATATTTAATAATCCCTTATCAATTTTTGTTATATCTATCATTACAGATATTGTTAAAATTCTTGTATTCTTTAGTGCCTCACTATATGTTAACTTTTCTTGAACTTTTACTGATTTTGCCTTTATTTTTCCATTTTTAGTCATATATCTAAATGAAGTATATGAAAAATTTTTCATGAATTTTAATTGTTTCTCTAATTTTGTTTTTTCCCATAAATCATCTGCATCTTGAAAACAAATAAATCTTCCTTTGGCAATTTCTAATCCTTTATTTCTTGTTTTAGCCGCTCCTTGTTTTTCTTCATTTTTAATAACAGATATTTTTTCATTTATATATTTTTTGGCAATAGAATAACTATTATCATTTGAACAATCATCTACAATAATTAATTCCCAATTAGAATAGCTCTGTTCTTTTATATTTTTAATTGTTTCTTCGATATACGCTTCTTTATTATATAGCGGAATAATAATACTTACTAAATTGTCACTCATTCTTGCAATCCTTTATATTTTTTGATTTTATATAATATGAAATTTAAATAAATTTTCTTTACAATATATTTATAAGAAAGTTTAAATAACTTTCCTATAATATAAAAAGAAATCGAAAATAGTATATACTATTTTCGATTAAAGTTTAATATTTAATTTTTTGTATTTTAGTACATTCCGCCCATTACTCCCATATCTTGAGATGCTCCGTGGTTTCCGCATCCACATTCTTTTTCTTTCTTATCTGTTATAATTCTTTCAGTAGTTAATATCATAGATGCAACACTTTCAGCATTTTGAATAGCAGAACGTGCAACTTTAGTCGGATCAACAATTCCAGCTTTTTTCATATCTACATATTCTTCTTTAGATGCATCAAATCCAAATCCTGGTTTTTGAGATTTAACTTTATCTAATATAACTGCTCCTTCTAGTCCTGCATTCTCAGCTATTTGTTTAACTGGTGCTTCTAATGCTTTTATAATAATTTTAACACCTATTTTTTCATTTTCTGGAACAGTATTTAATAATTTTTCAACTTCTGGTAAAACATTTACATATGCAGTTCCACCACCTGGTAAAATACCTTCTTCTACAGCAGCCTTAGTTGCTGATAAAGCATCTTCAATTCTTAATTTTTTATCTTTCATTTCAACTTCTGTTGCAGCTCCAACTTCAATTACAGCAACTCCACCAGCAAGTTTAGCTAAACGTTCTTGTAATTTTTCTTTATCATAAGAACTTTGAGTTTCATTAATAGCTTTTCTAATTTGGCTAACTCTTTTATCAACTTCATTCTTATCTCCTGATCCGTCAACAATTATTGTTTCTTCTTTTCCAACTTTAACTTGTTTTGCTCTACCTAAATCAGCTAAAGTAGTATTTTTAAGTTCTAATCCTAAATCAGATGTTATAACAGTTCCTCCAGTTAAAACTGCAATATCTTCTAACATTTCTTTTCTCTTATCACCAAATCCTGGAGCTTTAACTGCAACTACATTTAAAACACCTCTTAATTTATTTAAAACAAGTGTTGATAATGGTTCTGATTCAATATCATCAGCTATAATTACTAATTTTCCACTTTGGCTAGAAAGTTCTTCTAATAGTGGTAAAATATCTTGGATATTGCTTATCTTTTTATCTGTTATTAAAATATATGGATTATCCATTACAGCTTCCATTTTTTCTGTATCTGTTACCATATATGGAGAAACATATCCTTTATCAAATTGCATACCTTGTGCAACTTTTACTTCTGTTGATGAAGTTTTTGATTCTTCAATAGTAATTACACCATCTTTAGAAACTTTTTCCATTGCATCAGCAATTAAATTTCCAATAGCTTCATCTTTTGATGAAATAGTTGCAACTCTTGCAATATCTTCTCTACCATTTACAGTAGAACTTATTTTCTTTAATTCTTCAACAACCTTTTCAGTTGCTTTATCCATACCTCTTTTTATAGCTAAAACATCTCCACCAGCAGCAACATCTTTTATTCCTTCTTTTAACATTACTTGTGCTAAAAGTGTTGCTGTTGTTGTTCCATCACCTGCTACATCATTTGTTTTTGTTGAAACTTCTTTTACTAATGAAGCTCCCATATTTTCAAATGGATCATCTAGCTCAATTTCTTTTGCAATTGTTACACCATCATTTGTAATAAGTGGTGCACCATAACTTTTATCTAAAACTACATTTCTTCCTTTTGGACCAAGTGTTACTTTAACAGTATCTGCTAATTTATTAACACCTTCTAATAATGCTTTTCTAGCATCTTCACCATATCTAATTTCTTTTGCCATATTAAATTTTCCAAGAGGTAAACCTCTTGCAAAATTTCCTATGAAACGCTTTACTTCGTAAATCATTTCATAGAAAACTTCGCTCCTTTCTTTCTAAATTTTAAAACTTTATTTGTTTATATAGTTCGAGTAAATTTTGCTTCGCAAAATTTTCACGAACTACTCAATTTCTTATTTTTTTTAGTTCGAGTAAATTTCGCTTCGCAAAATTTTCA
>CALXVK010000022.1 GCA_944391975.1 uncultured Clostridia bacterium | reverse complement strand
GAACAAACTGCATAATTTATAGCTTTTATATCATTACTACTTCCTATTTCATCTGCAACAATTACTTTTGGTGCCATTGAACGAACTAACATATTTATTGCTATATCCTTTGGTGCATTTTCTATAATATCAACTTTTACACCTATATCATTTTGAGGTTTTCCTTTATAAAGAGCAGATATTTCATCTCTTTCATCAACTACTCCTACATTTATAGCTTTAAATTTCAAATCTTTTATTCCTGTACTTATCTGTCTAATCAAATCTCTTAAAATTGTTGTTTTTCCAGCTCCTGGGCATGATGCAATTAAAGTATTATATATACTATTTTCTTCTAGATTTAAAATTTCTTTAATGACTTTTTTTGAACTTCCAATTATTTCTTTTGCAATTCTAAAATTCAAACTATATACATAATTAATATTTATAACCTTACCATTTTCAATAACACAACTCCCAGAAACTCCAACTCTATGTCCTCCATTAATAGTAACAAATCCACAAGATATTTGATTTTGATAAGAATATATAGAATTTTCACATATATGTTGTAAACTATAAAGAACATCTTCTGCTAAAACATCGTATTTTATTATTTTTTCTCCATCTTGCATTTTTAAAATAATTGGTCTTCCTATTCTTAACCTAATTTCCTCAATAAGTTTAAATGAATCTTTAACATTTTCTATAATTATTTTTTCTATCTTTTCTGGAAAATATTTTAAAATATCCATTTATAACTATTATCCTCCTTGTCCTATATTATTTATATATGCTATTAAAATTTTTTTATTACTAAAAAACAAAAAATGTGTCAAGGAGATATTGCACCGCGACAATATTTCCTTGACACATCCAAGTAATTTTTTTATCTATTTTTAGTTATTCATTTCTGGTTTTTTTATAACTTTCTTTTTTGGAACTTTAGAATTCTTTGATTTTGGTGTTTTTACCATTTGTATTTCTTCTGTTTCACCCAAAATTTCTCTATTTAATCTTTTCATTGCTTCTATTTTTCTAGTATCATCTTTTGCTATTAATTCATTATTTGTTTCTAATGTTTTTTGAATAGCTGTAAGCTTACGTAAAACAGCAATTTTCCAATATCCATCTTGTACTTCTTTACCTGTTCCTGAAGTAATAACAAGTGAAAGTAAGAAAAATACAATTGTTGAAACAATTATTATTAACGTATTATATGTTGATATATTTATAGTACCTTTTAAAATTGCTCCTATTCCTATTCCAATACCAGTGCCTATACAGCTAAGTAAAATTATTAATACAACTCTTTTAACTTGTATCCAAAAAATATAATTTTTAAAAGTATTTTCACTATACATACATTTTAATCCCCTTTAATAAAATTTTTAAATTACTTTTATTATAGCTTAAAAACTAAAATTTGCATATAGATTTTTAATAAAATTTATAAATTATAATAAAAAATTCTCTCACAAGGAGAGAATTTTTCTATATTACATTAAGAATCTTCTTCTATCAATTTTTCTACTATTTGAATTGCATTACTAGCAGCACCTTTTCTTATATTATCTGCAACAACCCACATATTTATTCCTGATTTTACACTAAAGTCTCTTCTAATTCTTCCTACAAAAACTTCATCAAATCCATCTGCATTTGTAGCTAATGGATATTCATTTTCTGCTAAATTATCTTGAACTATAACTCCAGGTGCTTTTCTTAAAGTTTCTATTAACTTATCTAAATCAAAATCTTTTTCAAATTCAATATTAATAGATTCGCTATGTGAATTAAAAACTGGGACTCTAACTGTTGTTGCTGTAACAGGCAAATCTGGTCTACCTAATATTTTTCTAGTTTCATTTATCATTTTTTCTTCTTCTTTTGTATAACCATTTTCTAAAGCTATATCAATATGAGGTAAACAATTATTAAAAATAGGATGTGGAAATTTTTGTAATTCATAATTTATTTCATTTTCATCTGTTTTATAATTCTCAATTCCACCTTTTAGATTTGATCCTACTTCTCTTTTTTCCTCTTCTCCTTTAAGTGATGCTTTTACTTTATAATCTTCGATTCCATTTTCTAAATCAATTACCCCATTTTTACCAGCACCAGAAACTGCTTGATAAGTAGAATAAATAACTCTTTTGATTTTGTATTTATCATCTAAAGGTTTTAAAGGAACAACTGCTTGAATTGTAGAACAATTTGGATTTGCTATAATTCCATGATTATTTTTTATTTCTTCTGGATTTACTTCTGGAACAATTAATGGGACATCTTCATCCATCCTAAAAGCACTACTATTATCTACAACTATACACCCTTTTGAAGCTGCTATTGGCGAAAACTTTTTAGAAGTTCCTCCACCTGCTGAAAAAATAGCAAAATCAAATCCTTCATCAAAAGAATCTTCTTTTAACTCTTGAACTGTATATTCTTTTCCCATAAATTCAATTTTTTTACCTGCTGATTTGCTTGATGCAAAAAATACATATTCAGAAATCGGTAATTTTTTTTCTTCTAAAACTTTTCTTGCTGTAATTCCAACAACTCCAGTAGCTCCTACCAATGCTAATTTATACTTTTTCATAAAGTCTCCTCTCATTTAAATAAAGTTTATGTATCATCTTTATTTAAACTATTTTTATCCAAAAGTATTTCTAATAAATTATTATTAACATACTATTTCATCTTTATAATATTCAAATTTAAAAAATAAAGTTAAATTTTTAAAATTAAATATCAAAGAAATATGAAGATTCCAAATCTGCTTCATTAAGTAAAAGAGCTATAGGATATTTTTTGTATGCTAATCCTAATGGTGCATAATTTTCTTTCGGCTCTGAAAATCCCATATGCCAACGAATTGCATATTTTTCTTCATTGGTTAATTTTATATATTCAGTAAGCATCATTACAGATTTTTCTCCATGCCCATAAGGAATTTTATCATCTACTGTATAATATGGAACTTTTTCCCATTCTCCTAACTCATTTTTAGCATTTCTATAATCTACTTTATAATAATTTGCTTTACAAATATCATGTAATAGAGCCATTATTATAAGACTTTCATCTGGTGTATTAATCTGGATACATGTATTTTTTACTTTTTCTTTTAAAATCTCATATACTTTCATACTATGCTCCATTAATCCACCTTCAAAATTTCCATGAAATCTAGTACTAGCAGGAGCTATGAAAAAATCTGATTTTTCTAAAAAATTTATTACATCTTCTATTCCTTCTCTATTTGTACTTCTAAGTAATTTTAAAAATTCTTCTTTCATTTTTCCTCCACTTAAATTAATTATCTTCTGTTATATAATTACATAACCTCTTTAATTCTTCTTATAGCTTCAATAGAATTTTCCTTTGTTCCAAAAGCTGTTAATCTAAAATATCCTTCTCCACAAGGTCCAAATCCACTTCCAGGAGTTCCTACTACATTTGCTTTTTCCAATAACATATCAAAAAATTCCCAAGATTTCATTCCATCCGGTACTTTAAGCCATATATAAGGTGAACTAACTCCACCATAAACTGTAAATCCTGCTTCTTTCAAACCTTCTCTTATAATTTTTGCATTATCTAAATAATATTTAATATTTTCTTTTATTTCTTTTCGACCTTCTTCTGAGTAGACAGCTTCCGCTCCTCTTTGAACTACATAAGAAACACCATTAAATTTAGTTGTCACTCTTCTATTCCATAATTTATTTAAAGAAACTTTTTCTCCTGATTTAGTATAACCAAAAAGTTCATTTGGAACAACAGCAAATGCACATCTAACTCCTGTAAATCCTGCTGTTTTAGAGAAACTTCTAAATTCTATTGCAACTTCTTTTGCTCCTTCTATCTCATAAATACTATGAGGAATATTAGGCTCAGTTATAAAAGCTTCATAAGCACTATCGAATAAAATTAAAACTTTATTTTCTTTGGCATAATCAACAAATTTTTTTAATTCTTCTTTTGTTAAAACTGTTCCAGTTGGATTATTTGGAAAACATAAATAAATAACATCCACTTTTTCTTTTGGAAGTTCTGGAACAAAGTTATTTTCACTACGAACTGGTAAATAAACTATGTTTTCATATTTTCCTGTTTCTTTATTAAATTCTCCACTTCTTCCTCCCATAACATTTGTATCTAAATATACTGGATATACTGGGTCAGTTATAGCAATTTTACTATTTTCATCAAATATATCAACAATATTGCCACAGTCACATTTAGCACCATCTGATACAAAGATTTCTGATTCATCTATATTTAAACCTTTGTAATCATTTTCTGCTATAGCTTTTCTTAAAAAGTCATATCCCTGTTCTGGACCATAACCTTTAAATCCTTCAGATGTTCCAATTTCATCAACAGCTTTATGCATAGCTTTTAAAACTGCTGGAACAATTGGTTTTGTTACATCTCCTATTCCTAATTTAATAATTTTTTTGTCTGGATTTTCCTCTTGAAATTTGCTAACTTTTTTAGCGATTGTTGAAAACAAGTAACTATCTTGTAATCTTAAAAAATTTTCATTAATATAAAACATAAAATATCATCCCTTCTTTTAGGAAGATTTTATCAAGTTAAATTATTAACCATGAATTTATATGCTCATATTATATAAAATTCCTTTAAAATATGCAATGATAAAATAAAATTTATTTTTCTCAAGCTTTTAGGGACAATTTGGAAAAGCTTGAAAAAAATCTCAGTCTCAAGCTTTTTGAAAGTGTCCCTAAAAGCTTGTATTTTTTTTTATATATGATAAAATAGCATTATTAAGATTAAAACTTTAATTTTAATTTTTATTTTAAATCAAAAGGAGCAATATGCCCATGAAATTATCAAAAGTGTTAGAAAACATAGAAATTTTAGAATCAAAAGGAGATTTAGAAATTGATATTACAAATATCGCTTCTGATTCAAGAAAAATATTTGAAGGAGGTTTATTTTTTGCAATAAAAGGTTTCACTTTAGATGGAACTAAATTTATAGATAGTAGCATAAAAAATGGCGCAATCGCAATTGTTGTAGAAAGTGATTTTGATTTATCTAAAACAAAAGAAAATATCACTTATATAAAAGTAGATAAAATAAGAAGAACTCTTGCTTTAGCTGCTTGCAATTTATATGATAATCCTTCTAAAAAGTTAAAAGTAATTGGAGTTACAGGAACTAAGGGAAAGACTACTTCTACTTTTATGATTAAATCTATTTTAGAAAAACATGGATTTAAAGTAGGTTTAATTGGAAGTATAGCTGTTTACATTGGTGATAAAGAACTAGAAATTACTGATAGAACAACACCTGAAAGTTTTGTAATTCAAAAATATTTAAAACAAATGGTAGATGAAAAAGTAGATATAGCAATTTTGGAAGTATCTTCTCAAGCAATGATAACAGACAGAGTAACAGGTGTAGACTTCAACGCTTGCCTATTTACTAATCTCACAGAAGACCATATAAGTCCAAAAGAGCATAAAGATATGGAAGATTATTTTAATGCAAAATTTTCACTTATGAAAATTTCACCTTTTATAGTTACAACTTTGGACAATCCTTATACTGCTAGAATTCCAAAATTATTGCCAAATACACCAATAAAAACATTTGGAATAAAAGAAAAATCAGATATTATGGCAAAAGATTTAAAACCAACAAATGCATCAACAACTTACACTCTTTGTATGGAAGGAACTGAAAGTGAAATAAAAGTATCTGTTCCTGGAGAATACATGGTTTATAATAGTTTAGGCGCAATTGGAATTACAAGCTATTTTGGAGCTACAATGGAAGATTTTAAAAATGGTCTTGATAATTTTAAGGTTTTTGGAAGAAGTGAACTTGTTCCAAACAAATTAGGTTTAACTATTATGATTGACTATGCCCATACACCATCTAGCCTTAAATCTATTTTAGAAACAGTTAAGCCTTATACAAAAGGTAAAGTTATCTGTACTTGGGGTGTTGGAGGTGATAGAGATGCTGCAAAAAGACCTATTATGGGAGAAATTTCAGGAACTTTAGCAGATTTCACTATCTTAACATCAGATCAGGTTAGAACTGAAGACCCTGAAAAAATATTAAGAGAAATTGAAGCAGGTCTTAAAAAAGTAACAGATCAATATACAGTTATTTTAAATCGAACAGAAGCAATTCGTACTGCTATAAAAATGGCAACAAAAGATGATATTATTGTTATTCCAGGTCTTGGAAATGATCTTTATATCGAATACAATGGAGTAAAATATCCATATGATGAAAGAGTGGTAATCTCTACTATAATTGAAGAAATATTGGGTAATCAAAAACGTGAACCAAAAGGATATATATTCTAAAATTTAATTATTAATAAAAGACATAAAAATCTTGAAAGCTAAAAACTTTTGAGATTTTTTTATTCATAAAATCTAATATTATCTATCCAAATAAGAAGTCTATTCCAGCTTAAAGTACTTAACTAGCTTCTTGAATAATTATATTTTTTTGAGGAAAGCAAAACTTGTGTGGGGACCAGCGAGCTAGAAAATCTTATTTTGCGAATTTTTAGACTTCAAAATCTGCAAGATTACATTTTCTTCGAAGTTGGGATTTTGCTCCTTAAAAAAATATAATCATTATAATCATTCAAGAAGCGGAAACTTTGCTGTAAACTATAAGCTTAATAATAAAAAAGTAACTAAACTAGACAAACAAGCCTGAATAACTTTCCCATAAAAATAAGGCTTAATAGAAATGTCGCTTTTAGAAATAACTGAATAAACTTGAAGTAAAACAGAAATACCTCCAAAACCTAATAAAAAACTTGCTAAAATTATATAAATATTTGAATTTCCTAAAAGGCTAAGTTTACTAATTCCATTTGTTAATTCAATTATTCCTGAAATTAAAGATGTTCCGAATTCCTTTTTCAATTTCAAAAACTCTACAAACATTTTCAATTATGTTAAAAAATCCGCTATTTTCCAAAATAGAAAGTATAACTGAGAAAACAACTATAAATCCACCTATATTTAAAATTGTTGTAATTGATTTTTTTATTGATGTTCCTAAAATTTCTCCTAAATCTCTTACTCCAATATTCTTTGGTTTCTCCACTTTTTTTACTAAATCTGTGTATGATTTAGATTTTTCTTTTTTCCAATTTTTAAATATGATTCCTACTGTCAATGATGAGATTATATGTGAAATTAGTAATAAATATCCTATCTTTGCATCTCCAAATAAGCTAATTCCAACAGTTCCAAGTATAAAAAGGGGACCCGAATTATTAGTAAAAGCTAAAAGCCTTTCTCCTTCTTCTTTTGAGCAAATGTTTTTTTCTCTAAAATTAACAACTATTTTTGCTCCTGTAGGATATCCACTTATTATTCCCATAATTATTGCAATTGCTCCTTCTCCAGGAACATTAAATATTTTTTGTATCGGTTTTCTTAAAAATCTTCCGAACAAAATAGACTAAATTAGTATTACACAAAATTTCTGTTGCCACAAAAAATGGAAATAAACTTGGAACAACAGAATTTGCCCATAATTTTAAACCATCTTTTGCAGCTTGTAAATTAGTAGTCGAATACAAAACAAGAGTTATAATAAATCCAATACTTATAATACTAACAATATATTTTTTAAAATTAATTACAATAAAATTAGTTTTTAGTTTTTCCATATTAGTATATATTCTTATTTTTTTCAAATATGAATATAAAAATCCTAGTTCGTTTTATATTGAACTAGGATTTTTTCTCTAATTAGCTTCTTGCAAATCACTCGTAGCATCAGTTTCACTAGATGTGTCTGATTCTGATGTTTCTAAGTCATCTGTATTATTTGTATTCTCTGTCGTTGTATTCTCATTTGCAGTAGTATTAGAAGATTCAGATGTATTTGTACTTTGACCAGTATTTGTATTTGAAGTGTTATTTGTAGATTCATTTATATTTTGAGCTGAATTGCTTGTTGAATTTGATGTGTTTGTTTGACTATTTTGTACATTATTTGATTGATTTGTAGTATTATTGTTTTCAGTATTTGACTGAGAACTACCATCTGTTACAGGTGTTGCTGGCTCAATTACAACATCTTGTTCTGTTTGAATTCTATCTTGTACAACATTAGTATTTTCTCCAGAAAAATCATGAGATGTACAAACATCTGGAATAGTTCCTCTTAAGAAATATTCTTCATAAGTATTACTACATATTCCACTTGCCATTTTTCCAGTAAGACTACAAACAGTAGCCGTCTGTACCCCATCTGGTTTTTCAAAACTAGCATCATCTAATCCACTATGAATATTTGTCATAACATTTGCCCAAATAAGACCTGCTGGATTTCTTCCATTATACGAAATTGTCTCATTTACATCAAATCCATACCAAGTAGCAGCTGTGTAATATGGTGTAAAACCGCAAAGCCATCTATCATAATTTTCATTAGTAGTTCCTGTTTTTGCAGCCACATCAATTCCGTCAATTTTGCAGTATGTAGCTGTTCCTTTTGAACCTTGAACAGGTTCTGTTAATAAATCTTTAACTATGAAAGCTGTTTCTTCAGAGAAAACTCTTCTTGATTCTTGAGAAGTTTCAAAAACAACTTTTCCTGAACTATTCTCAATTTTAGCATAAAATGTAGGCTCTATATAAACACCATCATTTGCAATTGTAGCATAGGCTGCAGCTGATTCTAAAGGAGTCATTCCTTCATCTAAGCCACCTAAAGCTAATGCTAAATTTTCATCTTTTTCTGTTAAAGTTGTAACTCCCATTTTTTCTAAATAATCTATTGATTTTTTAGGAGTTAAAAGTTCCATCATATACACAAATGGAATATTTTGAGATGATTCAACAGCTCTTCTTACTGTAATATTTCCTAAATACCCATCATAATTTTCTGGGCTATATCCTCCTTCACTTCCATCATCAAAAGTTGTTTGAGTATCATCAAAAACCATTGATGCTGTTATGACTTCTTCTTCAATACCAGGTGCAAGAATTGCAATTGGCTTAATTGATGAGCCTGTTTGACGCTTAGCTTGGGTTGCTCTATTAAATCCTCTTGAAGTAGTTTTTTCTCCGAAGTCCTCCAACAGTACCTACTACATATCCGGTTGAATTATCTATTACAACCATTGCAGCTTGAGAAATTGCTTCTGGATCATTGCTCGAAGTTAAAATATATCTACTTCTATTAAATTCAGTTTCCATTGCTGTTTGAATGTCTGTATCTTGAGTACTATATATTTTTAAATTTCCCATATATATATAATTTTCAGCAAAAGATTCGGAAATATTTTTTTCTTCTGATAAATCTGATATTAACTCTGAAATTAATGCATCTACATGATATGAATATACAATATCTTTTGTAATCTCGATATCTCCTCTTTGGAAATTTAATCCTGATTCTACTTCTGCTTTAGCTTCTTCATATTCAGAATCAGTTATATATCCAAGTTCTAACATTTTATCTAAAACTGTTATAGTTCTATTTCTTATTCTCTCTGTATTATCCTCTCCTTCTCTAAATGGATTATAAGAATTTGGAGAATTATTTATTCCAGCTAAAAATGCACATTCAGCTAAACTTAAATCCCCTGCTGATTTATTAAAATAATATTTAGATCCCATTTGAACTCCATAAATATTTGGTCCAACATAAATTATATTTAAATAAGCCTCTAAAATTTCATCTTTTGACATAGATATTTCTAAAGCTACTGCATATTTCCATTCTTCAAATTTTCTTGAAATTGTAGCATCAGTATTTCCAGTTAAATTTTTAACTAATTGCTGTGTTATAGTACTTCCACCAAATGATGCATTTCCAAATGAAGTTATATAATCTATAGTAGCAGCTCCAGTTCTTCTTATATCAATTCCAAAATGACTATAAAATCTCTGATCTTCAATCGCAACATAAGCATTTTTTAGATTTTCTGGCATTTCATCAAAAGAAATATTTTCCCTATTTCTTTCTTCTCCTACTTTAGTTATCTCATCCCCACTACTATCAACAATAGTAGAAGGAAGATTTTGTATCATTTCTTTTGCCATCTGATTAAAACTAACCATAGATATTATAGTTCTTATAATTATTACAATAATTATAACTAAAATTATAATCAAAATTGCTTTAACTATTTTCTTTTTAGGAGAATTTATCTTTTTATTTTTACTTTTATCTCTTTTTTTATTAGTTTGGCGCTTAATTCTCGGTTCATTATCATCAAGTTTCTTTCTTCTCATTTTTTTTACATATTCTTCTCTAGTAAGTCCTGTAGATGATTTTTTCTTATTACTTGTCCTACTCATATAATCACTCCTACTAATTAAATAATTCCCCCCTATTTAATATTGCTCATTGTATCATAGCAAAGTTTTTTAGTCAATGTTAGAAAAATTCCAAATTATTGAATAGAAATTTGAAATACACATACACTATAGTAAAATTTAATTTTTTATGGAGAAATTATGAAAAAAGATAAAATATTGGAAATGAATAAAGCAGATTTAATTTCACATATAAATGAAATTCAAACTGCTCTTAAAAATTCTTATTCAAATATGCAATTAGCTGATAATAGCCATTTATTAGATTATTATGCTTATAAAATAAAATCAGAACAAGCACTTCATGAGTTTTTTATGGAAGAATTCAAAAAATTAGAAGGTTAAATTTTTAAAAACTTTTCTATTTCTTCCCAAACTTTATCTGTATAAATCTTCCTTTCAGCTGAAAACGGTAAAATTGTACTATATGAAATCCCTAAAGTTTCTTTTATTCTTTGAACTTCGTTATCAACCTTTGTTACAGCAATTTTATCTGCTTTATTAGTTATAACCATAAATGGTAAATTACTTTTTAAAATATAATCATACATAAGTAAATCATCTTCTGTTGGATTATGTCTTATATCTAAAAGTAAAATAATTAAAGCAACATTTTTTCCTTCTTCTAGATATTCTTCAATATATTTTCCTGAAATAACTTTTTCCTGTTTTGACATTTTACTAAAACCATAACCAGGCAAATCAACAAAATAAAATTTATCATCCATATTATAAAAATTTATCTGTCTTGTTTTTCCAGGTGTATTACTAGTTCTTGCTAAATTTTTTCTACTAACCATAGTATTTACAAATGAAGATTTTCCTACATTAGATTTTCCAACTAATACAATTTCAGGCAAATCTCCTTTTGGATATTGTTTTTTACTTACTGCTGATATTTCAAATTTTGGATTTTTGATTTGCATATTCTTTCTCCTTTCAGGACGTTCCTTTCTTTTTGGGACAAGAGAACCGTCCCCTTGTCCCCCGTCCCCTTGTCCCTGAACATGAATACAATTCTCATATTATGTTTTTAATTTATTTTTATATTTTAACATGATAAATATAATATTTCAATAAAAAGTTCAGGGGGCAACTCCAAAGAGCTGACCCCTGGTGTAAGTTTTATGGCAACCAAATTAAAAGTTACATATTACGAACAATCAGATCATCATTTGCCGGTCCAACACCAATAAATTTAACCGGCATTTCCGTAACACTCTCCACAAGTTCAATAAAACGCTTTGCATTCTCAGGAAGCTCATCATAACTTCTAGCAGTACTTGAAATATCCCAACCTCCTTCAATTTCCTCGTAGATTGGTTGAGGAACCTCTCCTGTAAGCTCAATGTCATCAGGGTAATATTCAATAATTTTACCCTGGTAATGGTATTTCACACATACCTTGACCGAGCCAAGCTTCTTTCCAAGGATTCCCAGAGTATCAACATGATTGATACAAAGGTAGTCCGTTCCCAAAGCCCGTTTTGAACTTTTGACAAGCACAGCATCAAACCATCCACACCTTCTGGGTCTTCCAGTGGACACGCCATACTCACCACCAGCTTCTCTGATAATATCCCCAACATATGCTTCTTCAGGCTTATATTTAAGGACTTTATCATTCTTAATATGAGCAAGCTGTTCAGTCGGGAACGGTCCCTCACCAACTCTTGAGAAATATGCTTTAACAACTGTAATTACTCGTTCAACATCATACTGATTGAGATGGGCCCCAATCAAAGCTCCAGGTGTAACACAGTTACTTGAAGTGACATTCGGATAATCTCCCCAGTCTTTGTCGAGTCGGTATGCCTGAGCTCCCTCAACAACGATCTTTTTTCTAGCTCTTACAAATTCTTCAACCAGAATGTCTGCATTCACAACCATCTGCCAAATTCTTTTTCCATATTCATGGTAAAGCTCAGCTAAATGATGCGCATCAACTTCTGTAATTCCATCGATCTTAAAAAGCTGATTGAGCATTCGTGTTGCAACAACGATTTTTGCTTCGAGTTCTTTGGCAGGAAGCAACAGATCATAGACTCTGAGTCCAACTCTTGCGTCTTTATCCTCATAAGCAGGTCCAATTCCTCTCTTGGTAGTACCAATCGGATTATCTTTGTACTTTTCCTCCAATTGGTCCTTATCTTTGTGATATGGGAACACCAAATGTGCTCTACCACTTATCTTAAGCCGACCTTCCACATCTTTAACTCCAGCATTCTCAAGGTCATTAATCTCCTTAAGGAGACTGTCAGGGTCGAGCACAACCCCCTGACCGATGAGAGCTGTCGTCTGTGGATACACAATACCCCCAGGAATAAGATGCAATCCAAGCTTTTTGCCATTAAAGACAACTGTATGACCTGCATTTGCACCACCAGTTGCCCTAATGACTAGATCTGCATATTTTGCTTCCCGTGAAGCAATTTTGCCTTTGCCTTCATCTCCCCATGCGCCACCATTTACGATAACGGCTGTAGGAATTAAAGACTCAAATTTGTTTGCCATTTACACTAATCCTTCCTTTCTGTGACAAGAGCCACGTCAAGTTACCATAAAAACTTACTTGTCTATTTTATCACACAGATAAAGCTTTTTCAAGGCAAATACAGTATTTTTGCACAAAATGAAGCCCAATAGTAATGATAAAATACTATTAGGCCGTAATTTTTTTATATAATTCCCTCTTTTTGATTGTATAGTAATAAATTGCTTCTTATTAATTCTCTTAAATTTCCTATTGGAACTCTATATTTTCTAAGCAATCCACAATATATTTCTTCTATATTATCTAAATTTTTAAAATCTTCAGGTTTTACTATTTCTGGTAAATTTGTTTTTATATTTGCTTCTTCTAATACATATTTAACAAATTCTGCACAATAAAAAGAATGATCACTTCCTATTTTTTTGTGTAAACCAGCGGCAACTAAACCTAGAATATTAAATTTATATTTTTTTCTTTCTGATTTAATAATATTTATTAATTTTTTTATATTTTCATATTGTTCATCTGTTATAGTTAAAGAATATATTTTAGTTCTTGTTTTATAAAACCTTTTAAAAGTTCCTTTATTTATATATTCATGAACAAATCCTGCCCAAAAAGGATTATACGCATTTAATCTACCAAAACTGTACATTTCTTTTAATTCAACATCTAATGAAATAGAGACATGCGAAAATTCATATTTTGTAAATTCTTTTATAAGCCTAGACAAAATTGTTTTAGTATGTGTTAATACTATATATATTTTTCTCATTGTTAGTTATTACCTACTCTCATTTGTTTTCTATAAAATTTTACACCTATTATTATATAAAGTAAAGCTATTATATAATAAATTACTAATAAATTAATAAAAAATTAATTTATTAAATTTCATAAAAAATAGGTAAATATCTTTTTTAATATTTACCTATCTTTAATTTTTATATTAAATAATCTCTAATTAATTATTCTACTTCTTCTAAAGTATCTAAAATTCTTTGGAAAATTTTATCATTCTCTTCTGATTTACTTCTAGCAGAAAATGTATATATTTCTACAAAATAATTATCTGTTTCGACACAATATGCTGTTATATGAACTTTATAACCTTCATAAACCGAATCAAATTCTAGTTTATAAGCATCATATGAATTAACTGTAGTTTTTACAATTTCTCCTTCCTCTTCAGGAGTATAAATTGAATACATATATTCATCCAATCCTTCTGTATAGTCTTCTAAAGTATAATCAGTATAAAATTCATCTTTATTTGAAGTTATAAACATTATTTCTGCTTCTCCATCAGGTGAAATAAAATCTGATGTATATGTATAATCACTTTCAAGCATTTCCCACTCTTCTGGTATTTCTACATAAAAATTTTCTTCATTAATTGTAAGTTTTACATAAGAATTAGAATCTTCTACAATATATGAATCATTCACGTCAGTTGTTGTTTCATCCATTCCAACAAAAGCTGCAATAACTGCTACTATAATTATAATTACAATAAATATTATCCAATAGTTGTTATTTGTTAAATACATTTCTCTAGATTTATCATAAAAATAATTTTCATTATATTTTTTTATTACACCCCTGCTAGTATATTTTTTGAAAAGCTTTTCTTTATTATCTACATTTATTTCAGAAAATATTGTTTCTTTTGAAATTGCATTTTCTTTGCTAAAAGCATTATGATTTTCAAAAATTCCTCTAACTAACTCATAGTTTTGCTTATCTTTATTATTTAATCTACTTTTAACTTGAGCTTTCTGAAATTCATCTTGTTTTTGTTCTAACTCACTATCAATTTTTATTACACCATTTTTTATTAAAGTGTTATTAATACTAGATATTGCTGCACTAATTCCCAAAATAGCAAAAATTACAGAAACAATCAAGTCTTGCATTAATGCATCTTGAAATTCCTCATTTTCATATAAAACAGAAACTTCTACATCACTTTCATATGCTATAAAATTTGGTATAACTACTAAATTAGCAATAATAACTATTAATAAAGTTACTATTATTACAATTGGTTTTAATGCTTTTGTGACTTTACCTTTAAAAATTTCATATCCTTTTAATGCTCCTAAAGCAATTAAAATTGCTAATACTGACAATATCATATTACATTTTACATAGACAAATACCCAAGGAATTGCTGCAATTGCTCCTCCTATTATAGACCCAATAATTCCAGTTATATAATTCCCTTTAGAAGCTTCTTTTATAACTTGATCTTCCATAAAATCTCCCCTTTAAACTATATTTTTATTTTTTTCTTATTTCTTTATTTCCACCCATATATGGCCATAAAACTTCTGGAATTTTTATTGAACCATCTTCTTGGTAATTATTTTCTAAAACTGCAATTAATCCTCTAGGACTAGCTACAACAGTATTATTTAATGTTGCAACTAAATAGTTCCCTTTTTCTCCTTTTGCTCTAATTCCAAGACGTCTTGCTTGTGCATCACCTAAAGTTGAACAACTTCCAACCTCAAAATATTTTTTCTGTCTAGGGCTCCAAGCTTCAACATCACATGATTTAACTTTTAAATCCGCTAAATCTCCACTACAACATTCTAAAGTTCTAACTGGTACATCTAAACTTCTAAAAAATTCTACTGTATATTGCCACATCTTGTTATACCAATCCATTTGTTCTTCTGGTTTACATAGAACTATCATTTCTTGTTTTTCAAATTGATGAACTCTATATAATCCTCTTTCCTCTAATCCATGTGATCCAACTTCTTTTCTAAAACAAGGAGAATATCCTGTAATTCTAATTGGTAATTCATCTTCTTTAACAATTTGTCCTTTAAATTTTCCAATCATTGAATGTTCACTAGTTCCAATTAAATATAAATCTTCTCCTTCAATTTTATACATCATTGCTTCTAATTCTTCAAAGCTCATAACTCCATTTACAACATCTGAACGAATCATAAATGGTGGAATACAATAAGTAAATCCTTTATTTATCATAAAATCTCTTGCATATGCAATCATAGCTTCATGAAGTCTAGCAATATCTCCCATTAAGAAATAAAATCCTGTTCCACTAGTTCTTCCAGCACTTTCTTTATCTAAACCATTTAATGATTCTATAATATCAGCATGATATGGAATCTCATAATCAGGAACAACTGGTTCTCCAAATTTTTCATTTTCAACATTTTCTGAATCATCTTTTCCAATTGGAACTGATTTATCCATAATATTTGGAATTTTCATCATTCTAGTTTTTATTTCTTCTTTTAATCTCTCCTCTTCTCCTTCATTTGCAGACAATTTTTCATTTATTTCATTTACTTCTGATTTTTTACTTTCAGCTTCATCTTTTTTTCCTTGAGACATTAGATTTCCTATTTCTTTACTTATAGAATTTCTTTTCATTCTAAGCTCATCACACATTAAAGTAAGTTCTCTTGATTTTTTATCTAATTCTATAACTTCATCTACTAAAACTAATTTTTGATTTTGAAATTTTTTTCTTATATTTTCTTTAACTAATTCTGGATTTTCTCTTAATAATTTTATATCTATCATAACTTTTTCCCCCATAAATTTATTTCTTAAATATAATATTATCTATTCGAAAGTCCCTCTGCAATTTTTTTCATAACTATCTCCTATTTTTAAATTTTATATAGCTAACATTATATCATAAAATCTTAAAAAGTAAACCTTATTTCATAACAATTTGTGCTGGTGAATCCTTAAAAGTATATATAGTTGCTCCCATATTTCCTAATAATTCAGATAAATATTCTGTAGAATACCAAGAAACATTGTTTACATTTTCCATTATAACAGTTGGTGATGGGAAAAAAGCAACTTTAGGATCTACTGTTTCATAAAATTCATCTGAAAATCCATTATTTCCATGATGAGCAACTTGAAGATAATCTGATTTTAATTTATCAGAATAATTATCCAACAAATATTCAGATATTAAATCAGATTGAGCATCTCCACAAAATAATATTGATTCTTCATTTCCATATAATTTAAAAATTATTGAACCATTATTTAATAAATTTGATGTTTCTTCATCAATCCAATCATCATATGCGGATAATACTTCCATCTTTAAACCTATAATATTTTCCATAGTATCTCCAGCATGAACTAACTGTTTTTCTGAAATATTTAAATCTAAATAACTTTGATATAATGCCCATTCTTCATCTGTATACCAATCAGCATTTTCTTTACATGTTTCTATATCTGGGGTATCTTGAACATATAATCTTCCAACTTGCAAATCAGGAATTCTATCTCTTAAAGTCATATACGCTCCTGCATGATCCTCATCAAAATGAGTTAAAATCCATGCATTAACTCTATTACCATTTGCATTTATTTTATCTTCCAAAATCTTTAAAGTTTCTTCATCATCTTTATATCCACCATCTACTATTACTAATCCGCTATTATTTCCTTCAATAGTATAACACATTGATTGTAAATCTCCATCTATTCCATATTGAGTAATAGTCCAACTTGTATTTTCCTCTTCTAATTTATAGACTGTATAATCTATATTTTCATAAAACTTTAAAAATCCATGATTTGCTAAATCATCATCTGCTCTTTTTACACTATTGCTCAAAACAACATAATTGCAACCTATTTCTTTTGCTTTTTTATAAATATTTTCAAAATCTCCATTAGTTATATATGTAACTATAGAATCCTCTCTATAAGAGCCTGTAAAACTACGATTTTCAGATAAAATAATCGTTCCATCTACTTGCCTTGTATAGACTTCAAACTCTAATGGTCCTGCTAATTGTTTGTATTCCTCATCATCTGCCGAAACCCTAAAAATTATATCTAATACTGTATCTGGAATCTTATAATAATTATTTACAGAAGCAAAATTTTCTTCTGTATATATCCATTTTCCACCAACTATTATAATAAATATTATTAAAACTGATGCTAAAAATCTTTTAATTTTTGTCGGCATTTTATAAATAAGTTCTGTAAAAACATAAGCTAAAACAATTCCTAATGGAAGTAACCAATAAATTCTCCAATAAACCGAGCTACCTATTACTTTTATTGAAATATTGGCAAAAATTGGATTTACAGCTAATATTAGAACAATAACTGAGTAAAATCCAAAAACTAGCTTTATTCTGTCTTTTTCCTTCTTTTTTAATTCAAAAATAATAAATATCACTGCTAAAAAAAACATTCCTAAATATAAACCTGTTCCAAGTGCCCTAGTATATGCTTCTTCTATATAATTTAAAGTACTCTCACTAAATGAGGTTTTTAAAAATTCAAAAATCTTACTTATCATATTTTCTCTCCTTATTTTATTTCATTATTTATCTTATAAATAATGAAATAATTCCATATATTACGGAAGGTATACAACATAAAACAAATCTAATTAAATATTTTAGTTTTTTATCTTTTATAGCATATATTACAGTTAATATTCCTGCTGCAAGTACAGTTAAATATAACGCCATTGATGAAAGTAAAACTGATCCCCATAAACTTAAAAATAATATAAACCAATAAAATTTATCATCTTTTTTACCAATATATTCTAAAAACAAATACCAAATAAATGGTAGCATTACTGCACATATCATAGATTTTCCTTGCCATATTCTATATAGCAATCTTACAAATGGAGAATATCTTGTATAATCTCCAAAAATATATAAAATAGATAATATTAATAAAAATAACATTGTTTTTTTATTATCATTTTTAAATAAAGCTTTACTTATTAAATAATATACTAAATATGCAAAAATTATAAATAATGGTGGAAAAATAGTATGTGCGACAACTGTAGGATGAAAACCAATCAATTTTGAAATTGTAGCTGTATATATAGGATATGGTGAAAGGCCGTTTCTCACTGGAATTTGTTCTAACTCTTTACCAGTATCTCCATATTCATAAAGAGTATTTGTATCAACAGCAATCGTAGCTTTAGCAACAAAATTAGAATCATCATAATCTTCATGCATATATTTAAAAGCCATAAAAGCTTGAAATAATACAATTATAATAACAACAATAGTTAAAAATTTAGGTAATTTTTTTAGAGCTTCTATATTTTCCACAAAAATTTCTTTTAATCTTTTTCTTGTAATAATTACTGATATAACCGCTAAAATTATCATTATAGCTGTCCATGAATATGCCAAAGTAGTAAATTTTAAATGTAAAAATATCATTGGAATTGCCAATAATTGAAAAAGCGCAAATCCTAATATATATCCAATAACTAAAGCAAAAATCATACTATTATTTTCTTTTTTAAAGTTTAATAATCCTAATCCAACACATTCTGGAATAATTATAAACCACAAAATGCAAGCAATTAAATTCAAAATCATTTATATTTCTCCTCTTTATAAATTTGATAAAAATTAAAATGCCTAAAATTACAATTTATAAAAGTTATACATTTTAGGCATTTGTTTTTAATACTTAATTCATACTTCTATTTTGAATAAGTTGTTATCTCAATAGAAGATATTACAACATCTTGTAGTGGTTTATCATTTGAATCAGTTTCTACTGCTGCAATACTATCTAATACATCTAATCCATCAATTACTTGACCAAATGTAGTATATTGATAAGAAAGAGCTAAATCAAATAAATCACCACCATATGTTTCATATGAGTTTAAAAGATTTGAATATCCATAATATGATAAATATTGTGTCATTTCTTCATTATAATTTGCTTGAACTATAAAAAATTGACTTCCAATTGAATTTGTACCTGTTCCTTTGCTTGCCATACAAAGTGCACCTTTATATGGTAAAACTGTTGTTGATAATTCTTCTCCAAAATCTTCTCCCCAAATGCTTTCTCCACCTGTTCCATTTCCTAAAGGATCTCCACCTTGTATCATAAATTCTTCTATTATTCTATGAAAAGTTAATCCATTATAATAGCCTTCCTGTGCATGTATAATAAAATTTTCACAAGCTTTTGGAGCAACTTCTTCAAAGAATTTTACTGTTATATCTCCATATCCTTCAATATGAAATATAGCAATAGTATCTCCTTCTGCAGGCTCTGCCATTTGAGCTTCAGCATTAGCATTAACCTCTTCTGCTGATAGATTTGCTAATTCTGAAGTAAATTTTTGTGCTTCTGTCATTGTATCTCCCTCCACTGTTGTATTATTTGTGCTATTTGTACTGCTTGTATTAGTTGTATTTTCTTCATCATCTCCACATGCAGTTAAAGTAACTAATAATACAATTAATAATAAAATCACCCAAAAAATTTTTGCAAATTTTTTCAAAAGCTTTTCCTCCTTTAAATATTATTCAATTTCCTTCTCAGACAAAAAGTAGTAAAATTATATTTACTATACTTTTTTAATGTTCTTGTAAGAAATAGTAAGGCGCGCATTTTCATGACTGAAAAATCAATGAGGCGTACTAATGGTACGTTGACTTGATTTTGATGGAATGAAAATGTGTGAATTGCTGTTTCTCGCAAAAACTAGTCAAAATAGCTTGAGATTCCTTCTAACCTCTCAAATCCTCTTTGTCTCTCAACTTCATATGCTATAATAGCAACTGAGTTTGATAAATTTAATGATCTTAAAGTTTCTCTCATTGGAATTCTAATAGTTTTATCTAAATATTTTTTTAATAAATCTTCTGGTAAACCTTTTGTTTCTTTCCCAAAAAGTATAAACACTTCATTCATATTGCTATAATCCACATCAGAGTATATATGTTTTCCCTTTGTAGTAGCAAAAAACATATTGTTTTCCTCTGGTTTATATTTTTCCAAAAAACTCTGCAGACTATCATGCTCTTCTATTTCTAATTTATCCCAATAATCTAAGCCTGATCTTTTTACAGCTTTTTCATTAATTTGAAATCCTAATGGATGAACTAAATGAAGTTTTGCTCCAAGTATTGCACATGTTCTAGAAATATTTCCTGTATTTTGAGGTATTTCAGGTTCTACCATAACAATATGTAATATCATTTTTTGCCTCCATAAAATAGCAACAATTATATAAATATATTTAAAACTTATGCATTTTCAGTTAAAATTGGAATAACTTGTTTCTTTCTAGAAACAACTCCTTTTAGTAGAGCAGTATTATCTTCTAATTTAACTCCATAAGATTTTTCAATTATTCCAGCAGCTTTACCAAGAGCAATAACTTGTGAATTACTATTAATAATATCTGTTATTAATAACATAAATAAATCCAAATCTTTTTCTTTAATAATTTTTTCCATTCCCTCTTCTAATTCTACTTTTTTCTTCATAACTTCTTCTATTGATGCAGTATTTACTTGATTTATAATAGTTTTAGTATCTTTTAAAGTAACTTGTTTTGCATCTAAATTTAAAATTTCTTCAATTGAAAATGAACTCAAATCTGTTCCTGCTTTTAACATATCTAATCCATAACTTTCAGGATCTAGATCTGAAATTTTAGCAAGTTCTTCAACTGCTTTTTTATCTTCATCTGTTGTAGTTGGAGATTTTAAAAGAAGTGTATCTGAAATAATAGCAGATAGCATTAATCCTGCAATTTTCTTATCAATCTCAATACCATATTCTTTATACATTTTATATAAAACAGTTTCTGTACATCCAACTGGTTCTGCTCTATAATACAATGGATATGAAGTTGATAAAACTATTTTATGATGATCTACAACTTTTAAAATATTTACTTTATCTAAATTATCTATTGATTCTTCATAACTATTATGGTCAACTAATATAACATTTGCTCCATCTTCTACTGAATCTATTAATTTTGGAGCCTCTACTCCTAAATAATTTAAAACATATTCTGTTTCTTTATTAATATTTCCTAATCTACAACTTTCAGCATCATTTCCTAATTTTTTTTCAAAATTTGCCATAACTATACTAGATGTAATTGAATCTGTATCTGGATTTTTATGTCCAAAAACTAATATTTTTTCCATATATTTTTCCTCCCTTATTTTTGCAAAAATACCAAATAATAGAGCATATTT
>CALXVK010000021.1 GCA_944391975.1 uncultured Clostridia bacterium | reverse complement strand
AAAAATATGTTGGCGACATTGTTGCCAATTTGTTGCCACAATTTTAAAAAAGATAATTAGAATAATACAATAAATACTATATGTACCTTTTATATAAATCCTTTAAACTAAGAAATACCAATAGTATAGATAATATTGTATATACTAATAATACTTAATTTTCCACTACATGTGGTTCGGGAAAGAAATATAAGAATTGCTGTGGTAAAAATCAATAATATCAAGGATTACAAGACATAAATGAATGTATAAAATATAGTAAAAATAGCATTTTGACATCCATTTGACATCGAAAATGGAAATTTTGGATGTCAAAGATTGAAAACCATTGATATAAGCTGATTGTAGCCTAGATATTAAAATTAAATATAGTTAAAAGAGCTAAACATTTTATATGGGTGGCTCTTTTTTAATATTAATTATAAGTATTACTTATAATTAATATTAAAAACATTAATTTTCCAAGATTAACATAATATGGTAAAATATTTCTAGTATTTATAAAAACTTTGCAAAGTTTAGAATATAAAATATGTTAAGGAGATCATGATTAATGAAAATGATGATATAGTAAAATTATAAAAGGAGGAAATATGATAAGTTCAAGTTTAGCAGAAGGTATTTCTGAAACTTTAGATATTTTAAATCATATAGATAAATCATATGTTGAAAAAATTCCTTTAAAATTTATAAAGTTTTTAGAAGAAAATAAATCAAAGACTTATTTTCCTGACATGGATCATTCAAAAAAACTAAATGAACTAAATTTAAAAAAGAAAACAAAAGATATTTTATTGATTATATATATGAAATATTGGTGTAGAGAAGAAGAAAAGGGAAATTATTATACTGCTTTAAAAAGAAATCAAATAAAAAAGGAAAAAGAAGCAAGAATTAAATATAATCCAGATAATATATTTAAAAAATCAAATTAAATAAAAATAGGAGGAAAAAATGGATAATTCAAAATTAAAAATTAGATGGAATTTTGATAGTAATGGGGTTTCATATCCAGAAGAATATATAATAAATGAAGAAGATATAGAGTGGTTTAAATCAATACCTGATGATGAATTAATTACAGAAAGTGAAGAACACTTTGGTTCACCTCAATACCATTTTACTTATCTAAAATCAAATATTGATAGTGTAACAGTAATGGGTAGAAAGAGAATTAGAGGAAGAGATAAAATTGGAACTTTAGTTAAAGATGAAAATGGAGATTATAAATATGAAGAAAAAACAAGAGAAGATACATACTATTGTATTCAAGATAAAAATAGAATTAGTTCTGATTTAGGTATTCCTTATGATGAAATTGATGTTGATGAAATAAATAGAAATCTATATTTACATAATGGAAATCCAATAGTATATGAAAGAAGTAAAAATGAAAAAACAGGAAATATAGAAAAAGTGCTTACTGAAGTAAAAGAAAATCCTTTTTATGAAAGATTGTTAAGAAGAATTAGGAACTTAAATTATTATCGCAAGATAGGTAACTTTTTAGTAACAAGAGGCAATACTAATTATAAATTAGCAGGTTTATATAAATCAGAGGAAGAAGAGCAAGAAGAATTTAATAAATTACTAGAATATTTAGAATATGATGTAGATAGAGCTGAAAAAATATTTGGAGCATTTAATAGAGAAAAAACGGAATTTGATATGTTATATTCAAATAAACATAGAAAAGATAGTGATATTGTAGAAATATTGCCTGATTCAAAAGAAGGATTAGATAAAATATTATTGATGGCAAAAAATGGGTCACTTAGTGCTAGAAGTTTTTTAGAGGCACGTACTCTTAATGAAGAAAAAGATGATTTAGAAGGACTTATAAGTTTAAAATATTATGAAAAAGAATTCTCTGAAGAAGGATTAAAAGAGAAATTATCAGAAGATTTTGAAAGAACAGTTGCCAATATTTATTATGACCTAAATGCAAATAGAAATGGTGATTTTTTTGAAGTTGATTCTAATACTGGAGAAGATATAACACTAGATAACGAAGCAAGAGCAAAAGTTATACAAAAAGTATCAGAAGATCCCAAAATGAGGGATATTTTATTACAAGAATGTAAAAAACGAGGGATAGATATATCAGGAGTATCAGAAGATAAATTATTTGAATATGTAGGAATTATGTATTCATATTTAAAAGATAATGAAGTTAAATTTATAGAAGACCAATTACCATCATTAGTTATTCATTCAGGAGAAATGGAAACTATAAGAATAAGTGATGATACAATTTTACATAGAGAAAAAGTAGATTATAGTAAACAGAATGAAAGATTTGTAAATGAATTAATGAATAACCCAAATATAAAATTAGTTTATTTAAGTAAAACATCAAATAATTCAATAGGTAAAGGATATTATGATTTATTAGTTGCAGTATCAATACCAGATCAAAATGGTGTTTCAAGAGTACTATCTAAAATACCAATACCAGTTTTAAAAGATTTAGGAGTAGATATTCATGAAGTAATGAATGGAGAATCTTTTAAAGGAAAATTCGTAGGTATTGCAGATGGAATAGGTGAAAATGATGATATATATTCTTTAAATGAAAGTGAAGAAGTAATTTTTAATATGTCTAATATTAGAAAAAAAGTACATAGTATAGATGAAGTTTCTGAAGTTATGATGAGAGATGATACAAACTTAGATGATATAAATTCTGTAGTAAATGAATTTACAAGAGAAGTAAAATCAAAAGATAAAAAGAAAAAAGTACCAAGTAAAGATGATTAATTATAATACAATAAATTTGATCTGATTATTTAAAATTTATCTTTAGGAAAATCTCTAATTATAAATATTAATTAGTATATAGTAAAAAAATAAATAAACTTAATGATACCAATCTATGAAGAACACCTCAACGAGCTGAAAGATATCCTTGTGATATTATCTTGGCGATATGAACGGAAGCATGTAGTTTTCAAATTCACCCAGAAGAAAAAGATACCAAATGTGGTACCTGTTGAGGAAATAATCTCGACATACTGGGAGAATAGAATTTGGGTTGATGAGAACCCGGATATGTCTAAAGTATATATAAACTTTTAGGCATTAGCAAAATCCCTCGTGAGCACGCGCACGGGGGATTTTGTGATTCTATAAATTTTTTAAATAGTATAATAATTAAAAATATTATGTTGACTTGTTCAGTAAACTGTGATATTATAATTCACATAATTATATGAGCGGAAAAATAGTCTGTTGGAGGGAAGGTTATGTCAAAAGGTGACTTACATAAGCTTGGTAAAACAGAACTTCTACAAATTATTTATGAGCAGGAAAAACAAATAGCTTCTTTAAAAAAAGAAGTTGAGGATTTAAATAAAAAAATCAATGATAGAACAATAGAATTAGAAGAAGCTGGTTCAATTGCAGAAGCTTCTTTAAGAATCAATAAGATTTTTGAAGAAGCACAAAAAGCTGCTGATGAATATTTAAATAGTGTAAAGAAGTTAGGACAATCTAAGCCAAAAGTGACAGAAAACATAACTAATGAGGAAAATAATAAAAATACAATAGATGATAAAGAAGTTGAAAATAAAGAACTTTATATAGATGAATCTGAATTAGAGAAAGATAAAGAAATTGTAAATAAAGATGATGAGAATGATTTTATAGATGTTGAATTTACAGAAGTAGTTGAAGAAGATGATAGCATAGAAAAATCAATTCCAGTAGAAAAAGGGAAAGAGCTTGTAAAAGTAAATTTAGAGGTTTCTACTATAAAAAAATCTTTAATTAAAAAGCTTATGTTTTTGGGATTGATGATTAAAGAAAAGTTTAATGTTTTAAAATTAAAAAGAGATAAAAAGAGATTATTAAATAAAATAAAACAAATTGGTAAAAAAGAAATACAAAATTTAAAAAGAAAAGAAGTAGAAAAAAGAAAAAGAGAAAAAAGTGAAGCTAGGAAAAAAGCTTTAAATTCTTTGAAAACATTTTTTACCAAAAAAATAAAAAGTTTAAATGATAAAATTAAAAATTATATTGAAGAAAAGAAAAAAGAGATTGAAGAGGAAAAAAATAAACTAGAAAATCAGAAAATAGAAAAAGATAACAAGAAAGAAATTTCTACAGAAAAAGATAAACCAAAAGAAAAACCTAAAAGACCAAGAGGAAGACCTAGAAAAAAGAGAGCATATAGCACAATTAAAATAGGTTATGAGCTTGTTCCTATAAAACTAGAGCTTATAGTAACTAAAAAAACTATATTAACAAAAATTAAAGAATTAAAGTCAAAAATTTTAGAGAAGATTCGAAATTTAAAATTAAAAAGAGAAAAAAAGAGATCATTATATAAAATAAAACTAATTGGTAAAAAGGAAACATTAGATTTAAAGAAAAAAGAAAATGATTCAAAAAGACAAAATAAAATAAATAATATTAAAAATAATTTAAAATCTATAAAAGATATTTTTAGTAAAAAAAATAAAAATGAGCAGAAAAAAGAAGAGAAGAAAGACGTAAAAAAAGAATCAAAAATAGATAAAAAAGAGTCAAAAGAAAAAACAGACAACAAAAATGGAAAAAAATCTGGTAAACTTTTTAAGAAAAAAGAAATTAATTTAGATGATTATGATTTATCAGTAGAAAATATTGAAAAAGAGTTAAATACAAGAAAAAAGAAAGAAAGCAAAGTAAAATTTGCAAGAACATTTACTTATTTTGGAATTGTTGTTGTTGCTTTTGCGATTATTATTGCAACAAGGATATTTAATGTATTACAAGTTAGTGGTAATTCTATGGAGCCAACTTTATATCCAGGAAATTTGTTAATATCTACAAAAATATTTGGATATGAAAAAGGTGATATAATCGCTTTTTATTATAATGATAGTGTTTTAATAAAAAGAATTATAGCATCTGAAGGAGATATAGTATACATAGATGATTTAGGAAATGTGTTTGTTAATTCTCAGCAACTAGAAGAGGAATATGTTGAAGAATTAGCTTATGGTAATTGTGATATTACATTTCCATATAGAGTTCCAAGTGGAGAATTATTTGTATTAGGAGATAACAGAGCAACATCTGTTGACTCAAGAAGTAAAAATCTAGGAACAATATCAGAAGATAGAGTGCTTGGAAAGATTGTAATAAATATAAATCAATTTACATTTTATTAATAAAAGCAAAGTATTATATTTTATGATACTTTGTTTTTTTATTATGTAACCAAAAAATAGTGCTGATTTAGCTTATATTACAGTGTTTAAAAAATAATAACATCAAAAATAAAAAATTATATTGATTTTTATATAAATCTGTGATATAAAATTGCTAATCTTTTAAGTTATTTTTACATAAGCCAATAATTAAAATATATACAAAAGAAAACTTCGCTATAATATAACTAAATATAAAAAAATTAGCGGAGTTTTTTGCGTATTTGAATTACTAATTAGACATAAATATAGGGGTGTTTTTATATATAAAAATAGTTGTAGTATTAATATACTACAACTAACAGTACATGATTAGAAAAATTCTTTTATAAATTTGTAATTTATTACTTTATAGATAATAAATTAAATTTTAGAAGAAAGGGGGATAAGATATTTTAAAAATGAATAAGTTTAAGCAATTAATTGGAAAAAAGAAAAATGTTATATTAGCTATTATTGCAATTCTACTTATCGTATTTACTGCTTATCAATTAAAATTTGTTGGTATTGCAGCTGATGATGATTCAGAAATAATTGAAACATCAGAAGTAGCTGAGTCAGAAACACAATCTCTAGATCAAGATGCTGAAATTGTAGAATCTAATGAGACTAATACGATTGAAAATTTAGTAGACAATGCAGTTTCAGAAGATAATTTTACAAATACAGCAGGGTTAGAAGTACAAAAAAATGTAGAAAATGAATCTGAAAATATTACTAATACTGTAGAAAATGAATTAGATGTAGAAAATACTGTTTCTAACACTGTGGAAGATGATTCAGCAATAATAGAAGATAAAGTAGAAATTCCATCTGAATTGATATTTGATAATGGAGAATATAAAGTAACTGTTTCAGCAGTTAAAGAAGATGCATTGAAAAATATTAAAGAAGTTAAAGTAAGTCCAATTACAGCAGAAACAAATTCTGAGGAATATAACGAAATTTCTGAAAAACTTCAAAATAAGTTAGATGAAGAAAATCTAACAAAATCTATTGAAGAAAAAGAAGAAATTGCTGGCTTTTTGGCTTATGATATTACTTTAATAAATGAAGATGGAACAGAATTAGAGCCTGATGGAAATGTTAATGTATCAATTGAATATATAGTAGTTCCTGAAGAAGTTGCAAAACTTTCTAATGCAGATGTTAGTGTTATTCATTTTGAAGAAAACAATCAAAATGGTGAAGTTTTACTTGAAGAATATTCTCAAGATGATCAAACTCTAAGCATTGTAAAAAATACAGAAAATCAAGTTAAAAAACTAGAATTTGAAACTGATAGTTTTTCAACATTTACTATAACATGGAGACAAAATAGTACTACATATGCAAATATAACTGTACATTATGTTGATTCTCAAGGAAATAGTATTCAAGGTACTCAAACTCAAAATGTTAATGCTTATAGAAATAATACTATAACATTATCTGATTATGCAGGAAATATTTCTGGATATTCATATCAGTCAGCTCATTATAATGTAATAGGTGGAAGCATTATAACTAGAATGACATTTACATTGGGATATGATGCAGTAAATAATAGAAATGATATAAATAATGTAACATTTTATAATGGTGAAACAGAAGTTGCAAATTTGGATTATACAAATGATACAAAAAATATAGATATATACTTAGTTTATACAAGAGTAGGAAATCTAGTGTTAACAGATTCTATAGCAAATGATGGAAATCTAAATGCTGTTTTAACTGATGGAGATGGAAATGATATAAGTAGTGATTTTACTTTTACATGGTATAAAGCAGATTCACAAAATGGTACAGCAGAAGAAGTAGAAGTTATAAAAATTACTGGTTCAGAATATAACATTTCAAATAATGGAAAATCACTAAATGTTGCATTAGATAGCGGTTCTGATAAATGGTATTATGTAGTTGCTACTGATAGTAATGGAAATACATTTACATCTGAAAGATATCATGTTGATTATTATGATGATATTAGAAATGGTGATTTTGAAACTCCAAATATTGCTCAAACCGGAACTTCTGTAGGATGGGGATCTTATACTGATGGTTTGATTAGACAATATTCAATTGACTCTTTGTCAGGACTAGTATGGAAAACTACAGGATCAGATAAAAGTATTGAGCTTGCTCGTAATGGTATATATAGTAATAGTACACTAAGGAAATGGTATAATAATGCGGATGGTGCTGCAGAAGGTATGCAATTTGCAGAACTTAACTGTGAAGCAGCAGGAGCTTTATATCAAGATGTATTAACAATACCTGGTCAGCAATTAAATTGGCAACTTTCTCATAGAGGAAGAGCAGGAACAGATACCATGTATGTAGTTATAATGTCAACTAAAGATGCTGAAAAATATGATGTTACAACTCAAGAAAAAGTTGAATATATCGTAAATAATATAGAAGATTTTCCAGGAGTATATGTTAGAAAAATAACTGATGGAAATACTTCATGGGGAACTCATAATGGATATTACAATGTTCCAGCTGAACAATATTTAACAAGGTTATTCTTTGTTGCTGGAGATACAGCATCAAATGATAATACTATGGGAAATTTTATAGATGATGTTAGAATTGGCCAAGATATAGAACCTACTGAACCTGGAAAAGCAATAGTAACTGTAAGAAAAGAAATTAAAGGATTATCTAATGAAGATGACTTAACAAATTATACTCTAACTATATCAGAAGATGAGAATTCAATTTCTAAAATTTATACAGGATTTATTTGGGATAACACAGAAAATGTATGGTATTTAGAACAAACTTATGAAATAAGTACTGGAGATTATCAAACTGTAAATGCAATTTTTACAGAGACTAATCCAGAAACAATTATTGATGGATATAGTTTTGTAAGTGCAGAATATCAGTTTGAAGATGAAAATACTGTTACACTTACTAGTGAAGATGGTTACAGTACAAATGAGTTTACTTTAGAAGAAGAAAAATATTATACACTAGTATTTACAAATACTTATGAACTTGATAATGCAACTATTACATTAAATAAGCAAAATGTATTTGGAGATCTTCTTGGAGGTGCAACATTTAAGATTACAGAAAATGGAACCTCTAATACTCAAACAATAGAAGATACAGATGGTGATGGTAAATTTGTATTTGATAATATCAAATATGATACTATATATGTAATAGAAGAAGTTTTTACTCCAAATGATGATAAATACTATAAGCTTGAAACACCAATTCAAGTTTCAGTTTCAAAAGAAACAGGAAGAATTTCAATTTTAAATTCATCAGATAATGAAATGTCAAAATATGTTTCACTATCTGATGATGGAAAAGAATTAAATGTTATTAATATTAAACATACTGAAATGCCAGAGGCAGGAGGTATGGGAGTTTATTGGTTTTATATATTAGGAATTGTTATTATGGCAAGTACAGTAATAATATATAAAAAGAAAAAAATTTAAAAAGAAAGGTAAAAAAACTATGAAAACAACAAGTAAAATTTTAGCTACAATTTTAGCTATTGTATTATTAATTAGTATGTTACCAATGGTAAGTAATGCAGCTACTCTTACAATAAATAATAATACACCTTCATCAGGTAGCACTACTTATGAAGTGTATCAAATATTAAGTGGAACAGCTGAAACAGGTTATACATTAACAGAAAAAGCTGCTGAATATTTTTCTACAAATGTAAGTGTTAATGAAGAAACAGGAGTATTAGATTCTGCAGATAAAGTTTTAGAATATTTAACAGATCTTGCAAGTGATAGTGAAGGAGTTACTTATTCTCCTGCAACAAAAGATGCTTTTGCAACAGATTATAAAAATAAAGTTGAAGCTGATCAAACAACAGCTACAAGCCCATTAACAGTTGATAATGGATATTATTTAATCTATGATGAGAATGGTGATCCTAGATCACAAAATATGCTTGTAGTAGTAGATGGTGATAAAACTATTAATGTAAAAGCAATTGGTATTACTGTTGAAAAAGATGCACCAAATGGAGATTCTTATTATGTAGGTGAATCTGTTGAATATACAATTACAACAGAAGTTCCAAATATGACAGGATACAATTCTTATACATTTACAATTACAGATACTCCAACAAATTTAGATATTACAGAAGGAACAGTAAAAGTTTCTATTGATGGAGAAGAAATTACTCTTCCAGCAGAAGAAATAACTGTAGCTAACAATGTTTTAACTGTTGAGTTAGGAAACTATTTATTTACTAATAGAGATACTTTAACTGTAGGAGATAAAATAGTTGTTACTTATGAAGCAGTAGTAACAAGTGATGCAATTGATTCATCAACAGCAACAAACAGTGCTAAAATAACATATTCTAATGATCCAAATACTACTGGAACAGGCACAACAGAACCTTCAACAGAAACAGTATATACTTATTCTGTAACTTTAAATAAAAAATCAACTTTAGGAAAAGATTTAACTGGAGCTGCATTTGTATTAAAATCAGGAAATAAATTTGTTAAAGTAGGTGTAGATGGAGCTATTACATTAGTTGATGCTCAAAATGATGCTACAACATTTACAGGTGGAACATTTACAATTAGTGGATTAAAAGAAGGAACATATACATTAGTTGAAACTACAACTCCAACAGGTTATGAAGCTAATGAAGGTATGGAATTTACATTTACAATTGCAAATGATGAGAGACATATATTATCAGAAGAATCTGATTATTTAGAAGTAGTTACTGGCTCAGGATTAGATGGATTCGAAATGAATGTTATAAATACTAAAGATACAATATTACCATCAACAGGTGGTATTGGTACAACTATATTTACAGTAGTTGGTATTGCTGTAATGGCTGGTGCAGTTATTGCATTAGTAGTTATCAATAAAAGAAACAATAAATAAGATTAATATTTAATAACATATAAAAAATCACGAAAGGGAGGGTATAATGGAAAATAAAAGTAAATTAAAAAAGAATTTGCCAAATATTATATTAGCAGTTTTCTTTATAGTAGGTTTATGTGTTTTCCTATACCCTTCTGTAAGTGATTTTGTAAATAAATGGGCACAAGATAGAGAAGTTAGTCAATATGAGAGCATTGTTTCAGAGTTATCTGATGATGTCTATAGAGATTTAATTTCTGAAGCTCAAGAATATAATAGTACTTTGGTTGGGCACAATATTGTTGAAAATCAAGAAAATTTAAATGAAGAAGAATATAATAATTTATTATCAGTTGATGGAAGTAATATAATTGGATATTTAAAAATTCAAAAAATTGATGTAAGACTTCCAATTTATCACAGTACAGATCAATCTATTTTACAACTTGGTATAGGACATATGGAAGGCACATCTCTTCCAGTTCCAGGTGAAACTGTACATACTGTATTATCAGGCCATACTGGTCTTCCTTCATCAAAATTATTAACTGATCTGGTTGACCTAGAAGTAGGTGATACTTTTGATATTGTTGTTTTAAATCAAATTTATACATATGAAGTGGATCAAATACTTGTAGTTGAGCCAGATGAAACTGATGCTTTAGAATTAGTTGATGGTCAGCAATATGCTACTATTGTTACATGTACACCTTATGGTGTTAATACACATAGATTACTGGTTAGAGGAAAATTAATAGAAAATGTTATTAATACTGATGTAACAAGTGAAGCTGTTGTTATAGATTCAACAATTATTATACCAATAATCGCAATTCCATTAATGATTATATTGTTTATAATAATGATAAATATAAGAAATAAAAAGAAAGGAAAAGGGGATAATGAGTAAAAAACAAATAATCAAATTAATTACTTTTATTGTAGTTTTCTTGATATTATTATCAAGTTTTCAAGTTTCTTCTTATGCTACAGTAGAAACTGGTACAGTAAATTTTGTGGCAATTGAAAGTGAAACTAATGAAAATATTTCAAATTTAAGTGTTGATATTTATCAAATTGGAGTAAAAAATGAAGAAGGTAATTTTGAATATTCTGCAGGATTTGAAAATTCTAATTTAGATATTGATACTTTTACAGATGAAAATATAAATTCTATAAAAGAATATGCAATTCAAAATGCAGAAGCTTTTGCCACAAAAACAACTGATTCAAACGGAGAATTTGTAGTTGCAGGTTTACAAGAAGGTGCATATCTTTTTGTTCAAGTATCTGAAACAGATACATATACAATGCAAACTATGTTTGTTCAAGTCCCAGAAATAGATGAACAAGGTAATTCTAATTATATAATTAATGTAGAACCAAAAATAACTGTTGTACCTGAAGAGCCAGTAGATACATCAACACCTTCATCAAATGAAGATGTACTTCCATATACAGGAGTACTTAATTGGCCTATTCCAGTTTTAGTTGTAGTTGCTTTAGTTTTATTCTGTATTGGTTGGTTAAAATTATATACAAATTCTAAAAAAAAAGTAAGCTAGGAATTGTTCTTATGATTATTGCTACTATAGTAATAATCGGAGCAGGTGGACTTGTTATTTATAATAATATTGAAGAAAATAGAGTAAGAGATGAAAATAATTCTATTGTATCAGATCTTGAATCAAATATGGATCAATATTCAGATTTAAATGATGAAGGACAGGTAGAAAAAGATTTATCTTGGCTTGATTATGGCACAGCCATAGGAACAGATTACAGTAAAACAATAGATGGTATAATATATATTGGTATTCTTTATTTTCCAAATATAGAAAATCTTTCTGTTCCAGTTATTGATACTTGTACAGATTCTCTTTTAAAAGTATCTTCTTGTAGATATTCTGGAAGTATGAAAACAGGAGATATGATTATTGCAGGACATAGTTATAAAGCTATTTTTGGAAGATTAGAATCTAATATGGTAGTTGGAGATTTGATTTATTTTAAAGATTTAGCTGGAAATGTATATAAATATGAATTATCAAGTATTGAATCTTTGTTACCAGAGGATACTCAAAAAATGCAACAAGGTGATTGGGACTTAACTATATTTACATGTTCATATGATAATCAAGAAAGGATAACATATCGTTTTGATTTAACTGATTAGAAAAATGAATAGAATAGCAAAAAAGTCTTAGAGATTTATTTAAATCTTTAGGACTTTTTTATTAGAAAATTTAAGATTATGTAATTGCAATTTGAAATTCTATATAATAAAATATGAACAGTATAATGTATAACTAGGAGGATCAAAATATGGAATATAGAATAAATCGTAGAACAGGAGATAGAATTAGTGTTATAGGATTAGGCTCAAGTTCAATTTCACAAGCAGGTGAAACTGAAGGGATAGAAACTTTAAAAATGGCACTTGATAGTGGAATCAATTACTTTGATTTAGCTGCTGGAGATGCAGAATGTTTTGAATATTATGGAAAAGCATTTAAAGATATAAGAGATAAAGTAATATATCAAATTCACTTTGGAGCTAATTATGTAACAGGAACTTATGGATGGACAACAAATTTAGAAAAAATAAAATCTTCTATTGCATGGCAATTAGTAAAATTAAAAACAGATTATATAGATTATGGTTTTATTCATTGTATAGATGAAGAAAGTGATTTAGATTCATATATAAAAAATGGAGTATTAGATTATATTAAAGAATTAAAAGAACAAGGTATTGTAAAACATATTGGAATTTCTTCTCATACACCAGATTTAGTACATAAGGCTTTAGATACAGGATTAATTGATATGGTAATGTTTAGTATAAACCCTGCTTATGATTATAAAAAAGGCGAATATGCAAATGGTAGTGGTGAAGAAAGAATGAGATTATATAGAAGATGTGAAGCAGAAGGAGTTGGAATTTCTGTTATGAAAGCTTTTTCTGGAGGACAATTATTAGATGAGAAAACTTCGCCTTTTGGAAAACCACTTACTAAAATTCAATGTATTCAATATGCATTAGATAAGCCTGGTGTTTTAACAGTACTTCCAGGAATTAGAAATAAAGAGGATTTAAAAGAAATTTTAAAATTTAATAGTGCAACTGATAAAGAAAAAGATTATTCAATAATAAGTGTATTTACTCCTATAGAAGCATCTGGAAAATGTGTATATTGTAATCACTGTAAACTTTGTCCTGTAGGATTAGATATAGGTTTAATTAATAAATATTATGATTTATCAAGAGCGGGAGATAATTTAGCTAAAGATCATTATAAAAATTTAGAAAAAACAGCTGCAGATTGTATAGGATGTGGACACTACAATTCAAGATGCCCATTTAAAGTTAATCAAGTAAGTAGGATGCAAGAAATTAAAAAATATTTTGGAAATATATAAAATAATTTATAACCAGAGTATATTAAAATAAATATTTAAATTAAAAGCTCTTATCAATTATATAAAGATAAGGGCTTTTAAAATAAAGGATTGAAATTTTAAAGTATCTTTTCTATTGATTTTTAACTAATAAAATGCTATTATTGTAAATGTAAAAATTTTGTCAATTAAAGCTTGAGAGGAAAAATATTTATGTTAGAACTTGAAGAAAATTTACATATTTTAAATGATTTGATAGAAAAATTAAATAGTCTTCGCGAAACTTTAAATATCTCTTCTTTAGAAAAAGAAAAAGAAGAATTAACCTCAGAGACAGAAAAAGATAGATTTTGGGAGGACAAAGAAAATTCAAATAAAATATTTGCTAAGTTAAAAAGAATTAATAGAAAATTAGATTCTTTTTATGAAATAAAATCAGAACTTGAAAACTTAATTGAAATGAATAAAATGCTTTTAGATGAATATGATGAAGAGTTAACAAAAGATTTAATTAAACAAACTTCTGATTTTACAAATAAATTGGAAAAACTTGAGCTTGAAACTTTACTTTCAGGAAAGTATGATATAAATAATGCAATAATTACTCTTCATCCAGGAGCAGGTGGAACTGAATCACAGGATTGGGTTCAAATGTTATATAGAATGTATCGGAAAATGGGCTAATTCTAATGGATTTCAGATAAAAGAACTTGACTATTTAGAAGGTGATGAAGCAGGAATAAAAAGTGTTACAGCTTTAGTTATTGGTGAAAATGCTTATGGGTATTTAAAAGGAGAAATGGGAGTTCATAGATTAGTTAGAATTTCTCCTTTTGATAGTGGTGGAAGAAGGCATACTTCTTTTGCGTCTGTTGAGGTTCTTCCAGAAATTACAGATGATGTTCAAGTTGAGATAAATCCTGATGATTTAAGAATTGATACATATAGAGCATCTGGTGCAGGAGGACAACACATTAATAAAACAGATTCTGCTGTTAGAATAACTCATATTCCAACTGGTATTGTTGTTTCATGTCAATCTGAACGCTCTCAAACTATGAATAAAGAAACTGCAATGAAAATGCTTAAATCAAAACTTTTGGATTTAAAAGAAAAAGAGAATAAAGAAAAAATAGAAGATTTAAAAGGAGTTCAAAAAGATATAGCATGGCGGAAGTCAAATTCGTTCATATGTTTTTTGTCCATATACTTTAGTTAAAGATCACAGAACAAATTATGAGACTCGGAAATGTACAAGCAGTTATGGATGGGGATTTAAATGGATTTATGGAAGCTTATTTAAAAATGAATCTTAAATAATAAGTTGATAGATTAAATATTATATTAAATATAATTATAGGAATTTATAAATGGGGATGTTATTCAAGAATAAATAATTATAGGAGGAAATTTTTTGAGAAGAACTACAATAGATAAAGAACTAAATCGTTCAAGAAGAGGATATAAAGAAAATAAAGATAAAAAAAAGAATAATAAAATAAAGATTTTTTTTGTGATATGTTTTATTTTAGCAACTTTGTGTTGTTGGATAGGATTATTTTTACTTTACTCTCCATATGCTGGCTTTAGAGATTGGTTAATTACAACAGCGATGTCAACAATGTCACATCAGTATTTGGCAACATGGTTCTATGATGAAGAAACTATAAATGATTGTTTAGCAAGAAATAGTATAGAAGATACTTCAAGTGTTACAGATACAGACCTAATAAACATTGTTGATTATTCTGAAGAGAATATGGTATATGAAAATGAATATGAAGAAGCAGTTTTAAAAAAATCTTCTAAAAACAATGATTATAAAATTATAGAAATAGAAGGAGATAAATATAGTGGATATATGGCTGTAATTTATGAGCCATCAAGAGTTAGAGTAGAGGCATCAAAATATTTAGGAGATGATGGACAATATTTAACAACAATCTCTGAAAATACAGGAAGTTTTGTTGCAATAAATGCAGGTGGATTTGTTGATGAGGCTGGTGATGGAACTGGTGGTATTCCAGTTGGCATAACAATTAGTAATGGAGAATATTTATGGACAGATACATATACTGGACAAGGTGGTTTAATTGGATTAAATAATGATGATAAACTTGTTTTAGGAAAATATTCAGTTAAACAGACTAGTTCTTTAGGCATCAGAGATGGTGTGACTTTTGGACCATTTTTAATTGTAAATGGTGAACCTGTGGCAATGTCTGGAAATGGTGGATGGGGAAGAAGCCCTAGAACTGCTATCGCACAAAGACAAGATGGAATTATTTTGTTTTTAGTATTAGATGGAAATAGAACTTTGGGTCAAGGAGCAACTTTAAAAGATGTTCAAGAAATTCTTGTTAATTATGGCGCATATAATGCTGCTAACTTAGATGGAGGAACATCTACTTCAATGACAGTACATAGTTCTTTGGTTAATAATCCAACTACTCAAAGTGGTTCACATAGAACTAGACCAGTTGCAACTGCATTTATTTTGGAAGCTGATGAATCTGATGATGGAGATTATAGTGTTGTTGAGGATAAAGTAGAATATTAATTTTTAAAATGCTCATATAAGAAAGGAATTTTTTATAAAATGAGTAAAATTAAAGAAAATGTTTTAATAATATATATTATTTTAATCGTTATATTTATAGGAATATTTATTGCAGGAATTATTGCGTTTTATGTTTCGTTTCAAGGAAGTGAAACGATTACATCAGGTGTTTTTATAAAAAATGTAGATGTTTCTGGAATGACGAAAGATGAGGCAAAATCAGTTGTGGAAGAATATTTAAAAGAAAATATGTCAAATAATTTAGTTTTAAAATATTCTAATTATGAATATAATGTGCCAATTGAGCAGATTGAAGCAAAATTTGATGTTGATTCTGCTGTTAATTATGCATTTAACATTGGTAGAACAAATAGTTTTTTTGGAAATGTAAAAAATTATTTAAGCGTTCTTATAAATAAGATAAATATTGATCCAGTTTTGATATACAATGAACAAGCTTTAAGTGAATATATGGATTTTTTAGAAGTTTCTTTACCAGATCAAGTTCAGCAAGCAGCTTATTATGTTGAAGATGGTGATTTAGTTATTACAACTGGTTCAACAGGAGCAGGAATAAAAAGAGATATTTTAAAAAAATTAATTATTTCAGGTCTTCAAGATAATAGCTATTCTAATACAATTTATGAAATTCCAACTTATACTACATATCCTGATGAATTAAATATTGATAATATTTATAATGAAGTTCATAAAGAAGTTTCAAATGCTTATTATACAACAGATCCATATGCAATTTATGCTGAAACAGTTGGAGTTGATTTTAATGTAGATGAAGTTAAAAATACAGTAACAGAACTTGGAACTAACCAAGAATACCGTTTTGGATTAGTATATACTGAGCCAGAAGTTACAGTTGATGATTTAGGTATGGAAGCATTTCCAAATTTGTTAGGAACATATTCAACAAACTATGTTAATAATGCAAATAGAACTACTAATTTAAGATTAGCATCAGATAAAATAAATGGAGTAGTTTTAATGCCAGGGGATACTTTTTCATTTAATTCAATTGTAGGACCTAGAACAGAAGAAAAAGGCTATAAATCAGCAGCAATTTTTAGTGATGGAATGGTTACTGATGGGGTAGGTGGAGGAATTTGCCAAATAGTAACAACTCTTTATAATGCAGCAGTAAAAGCTGATATGAACATAACAGTAAGACGTAATCACACATTTGTACCATCTTATTCAGAACCTGGATATGATGCAACTGTTGTTTATGGAAGTCAAGATTTTAAATTTGTAAATTCTAGAGATTATCCTGTAAAAGTTGTGAGTTCAGTGTCAGGTGGAGTAGCTACTGTTTCAATATATGGATTAGCTACAGATAATGAATATGATATTAGAATTGAAGCTGATATTATAAGAACAATACCTAGAAAAACTTCAGGAGGATATACAGGATATGTTGCTGATTCATATAAAGTTTATTATCAAAATGGAGTAGAAGTAAAAAGAGAAAAGATTTCAAGAGATACATATTCTGCAAGTTAAAATATAATATGAACTGGATGTTTAAGATTTAAATTAATGGAAGGAATTAAAAATGAGAATTAGACGAAAAAAATGGGCAGAAAAAGAATTGCAAGAAGCCAAATTTTATATAAATAATCCTGAAATAGGATACAAAAATACATGGAATAAAAGATTTGAAAATAAAAATCCAATCCACATTGAAATAGGATGTGGGAAAGGGATTTTTATTTCCACGTTAGCTGAAAAAAATCCAAATATAAATTATATTGCAATAGATATGATAGAGGCAATGCTTGGACTTTCAAAACGAAACATCGAAGAAAAATTAGGTAAAAATCCAAAAAATGTGTTATTAATTAGGGCGAATGCTGAGAGGATTTTTGATATATTTGGAGAAAAAGATAAAGTGGACAGGATTTATATAAATTTTTGTAATCCATGGCCAAAATCAAAACATAATAAAAGAAGATTAACACATCCAAGACAACTTGAAAATTATAAAAAATTTTTAAGTGAATCTGGTGAGATTTATTTTAAAACGGATGATTTAGAACTTTTTGAAGCAAGTTTAGAATACTTTAAACAGTTTGGATTTCAAGCAAAGAATATTACATATGATTTAGATAAAGAGCAAATTTTTGAAGAAAATATTGAAACAGAACATGAAAAAATGTTTAAAGAACAGGGAATTAAAATAAAGGCAGGAATATTTGTTAGGTCTGTTTGACATTTTAAGTATACTTTAAGTTTGATTTAAGGTTTAATTATTACAATGTTAAAGGTTTAAAAATATTGCTATAAAATCAGTTAAAAAAGCTCTCAAAAGCTTTTATATAAAAAATAAAATTTTAGGAGGAAAGAACTTTGATAGAGGTTAAAAATGTTAGCAAAAAATATGGCGATTTTTATGCCGTAAGAAGTGTTAGTTTTAATGTCAAAGACGGTGAAATTGTTGGTTTCCTTGGTAGAAATGGAGCAGGAAAAACTACAACAATGAATATGATTACTGGTTTTACTGAACCTTCTAGTGGTGAAATAATAGTAAACGGTTATAATGTTGACGTTAAACCTAAAAAAGTAAAAAAATTAATTGGATATATGCCAGAAGGAGTTCCATTATATCCAGATTTAACAGTAAAAGAATTTGTTTCTTATATGGCTGATTTAAAATTAGTACCACATAAAGAAAAGAAACAAGCAGTTGAAAAAGCTATAATGCAAACAGGTCTTGATAAGGTTAGAAATAGATTGACTCGTAATTTATCAAGAGGTTTTAAACAAAGAGTTAGTATGGCAGGCGCATTAGTTGGAGATCCAGAAATTTTGATTTTAGATGAACCTACGGTTGGATTAGATCCAAAACAAGTAAGAGAAATAAGAGAATTAATAAAATCTTTTAGAAAAAATCATACAGTTATTTTGAGTTCTCATATTCTATCAGAAGTTAGTCAAATTTGTGAAAAAGTTATCATAATTGATAGAGGTGAAATTATCGCAGTAGACACTCCTGAAAACTTAGAAAAACAAACTCAGACAAAACAAGTGTTAAAAATTACTGTTGAAGATCCAGAAAATGTTTTTGAGAGCGTTTTTGAAAAATCAGAATATATTCAAGAAATAAAATTAGAAAAAACTAATGAAGATCAAACTAAAATTTATACAATAGAATTAAAAGAAAATATAAAAGATGATACAGAAGCAAGAAAATCTATAGCTGTTAAATGTGCTGAAAATAATATTTTGAATTTAGGAATTAAAAAAGAAGAACAAACTCTTGAAGATGCATTTATGAAACTTATTGAGGACAGACCAGAATATAGTGTTGAAGAAATTAAAAATATTCAATTTAAAAAAGAACTTGAGGATTTAAGGCAAGTCGAAAAAGAGAAAAAAGAAAGAAAAGAATTAAAAAAAGAGCAAAAAGAAAAAGCTAAAGAGATGAAAAAAGCAGAAAAAGAAAAAAAATCAGAGGATGATAAAAAAGAAGTTTCTGACGAAAATAAAGATGATGAAAAAGGAGGAAATAAGTAATGTTAGCAGTTTTAAAGAAAGAATTAAAAAATTATTTATTATCTCCAATAGGTTATATTTTTATTGGATTATTTATATTTATGTTTAGTTTATTATTTTATGTAGCTGTATTTCAAGGAAGTGTAACTAATTTTGAATATGCATTTTATGATGCGGCAACAATACTTACTTTTATAACTCCAGTTTTAACAATGAGAATGTTTGCTGAGGAAAGAAGAAATCGGAACAGAACAACTTTTACTTACTTCACCAAGAAGTTTGGTATCAATAGTTCTTGGAAAATATTTTGCAGCACTAGCAGTAATTTTAATTACAATGTTATTTACATTGGTTCATTTGGCTATTTTAGTACATTTTGGAACTGTTAATTTTGCAATAGCAGGTTGTACACTTTTAGGATTCTTCTTATTAAGTAGTGCATATATGGCTTTTGGTATGTTTGCATCAAGCGTTACAGAAAATCAAATAATAGCATGTGTTTTAACAATTGGAGTATTTATGGCAATGTGGTTTTTGCCTAATATTTCAGATATTTTTACAATGTTTTCTTTGATTTCAATGTTTAATAGTTTCCCATCAGGAGTTATAGCATTAGATGAAGTTATAATGTTTGTATCATTTTCAGTACTTTTCATCCTTCTAACTATTATTGTATTGCAGAGAAGAAAAAGTGTAGGATAGAAAGGAGGAAGTGATAAGATGAAAGAGAAAAAAGAAAAAAAATCAAAAGAACAAAAAGATCAAAAAGAAAAGTTGACAAAAGAAGAAAAAATAGAACAAAAAGGAAGCTTTGGAGAAAGATTTTCTTTAAAATTTAGAAAAAAACTTGTTGCAAATAAGGTACGTACTATTCTTTTAGTATTAATTTTAATAGTTTTATTTATAACATTAAATGCTTGGGCAAGATCAAGAGCAACAGCGCAAATTGATCTTACTGAAAGTAAAATTTATACATTAAGTCAAACATCAAAAGATCAATTAAATTCTATAGATAATGAAGTAATGATTTATATTTATGGATATGATGATTCAAGTGCTTATGTAACATTTGTAAAACAATATGCAGAATATAATGAAAATATAAAATATGAGATTGTTACTACAGAATCAAATTATGAAGTAATTAACAAATACGATTTAGATAGTAATGGAACTGCTGCGCTGGTTGTAGTTTCTGGAGATAGAGATGTAACTTTATATCCTGATTATGAATTCTCTTCATATGAATATTTAAATGGTTCATATGTAACTGTTGATTTAACAGAAGAAAGTATAACAAATGCTATTATAAATGTTTCAACAGAAGATCCAACAAAAGTTTATTTTGTTACAGGACATGGAGAATATGTAACAGACTATTTAACTGAAATGACTTCAAGTTTGGAAGATGTAGTATATGAATGTAAAGAATTAAATTTGATTTCATCAACAGAAATACCTGAAGACTGTGATATATTAGTATTTTTAAATCCTGAATCAGATATCTCTGAAGCAGAAGCGGAAGTAGTAAGAACATATGTTAATAATGGAGGAGATATGTTTGTTGCTTGGTTTAAAGAAATAAGTCAAGATGCAGATGAATTTACTAATTTCCAAAGTGTATTAGATTTATATGGTGCAGGAGTTGAAAGAGGATTATTATATGAAGGAAGTTCAAATAATTATTATTACTATCCATACTATATAATGCCAGATGCTTCAACTTCAAGTGAAATAACATCAGATATAGCAACAAGTGGATATTATCCATTATTATTTGAATCTCAAAGAGTTTTAACAAATGAAGTTAGTGAAGAAAATGTAACAGTATCTACAGAAAGTTTATTAACAACATCTGATTCATGCTATAATATAACAGATATAGATGCAATAAATCAAGGGTTAAGTTTAGATGGTATGGAACAAAATTCATATACAGTAGCTCAAAAATATACGAGATCAATTTCAACTTCAGATGATGAAGATTCTGAAACAACAGATTCAGATTTAATACTTATTGGTAGTGCAACATTTCTTTTAGATCAAAATGGAGCTTTTAGCTATGATGCTAATAAATCATTTGTATTAAATAGTTTTGCATCACTTGCAGGAGAAAACGATTTAATAACTGTTCAAAAGTATTCTTCAACATCAACTGCATTTACAAAAACACCAACAGCATTTTCTGATGCAGTTGTAAAATTAATAATATTTGGAATGCCAATTATTATAATATTAGTTGGAATAATAATATGGATTGTTAGAAGAAGAAAAAGATAAAAATTGAGGCAGGAGAAAAATTCTCCTGTCTTTTTGTGTCACGGGGACGTTGTCCCACAATTTTCAATTTTTTAGGGGGCACTTTCGGGACAGGAGAACCGTCCCCTTGTCCCGAAATCCTATTTAAAATATGTAACAAAAATGAAACATAAAAATATATTGAAAAAGTAGAAAGTTATATGTAAAATAATACTATATATAATTATGAAAAAATAAGAAAAGGAAAGTAAACACAAATGACAAATCAAGCAAAACCTTGTGACTGTACACACACACACACACACACACACACGGATATTTTATTAATAGAAAAAATAAATTAGAAAACATTACTAAAAGAAGTAATGTTATTTGTCATGAGATAAAAGAGTACGTAAAATAGAGATATTTTTAC
>CALXVK010000020.1 GCA_944391975.1 uncultured Clostridia bacterium | reverse complement strand
TCTGCAAAAGGAGCAGAAAGCGAAGATGATTTTGCAGGGTTATTTGATGATATAGATGTAAATAGTAATAAATTAGGAGCAACAGTAGCTAAAAGAAATGATAAATTGGTAAAAATATTAAATGGTATTGCAGACATTAAATTAGATGATTATAAAAATAACTCAATAGATGCTTTTGGTGATGCATATGAATTTTTAATGTCTATGTATGCATCTAATGCTGGAAAATCTGGAGGAGAATTTTTTACACCTCAAGAAGTAAGTGAATTATTAACTAGACTTGCAGTAGTAGGAAAGACATCAGTAAATAAAGTATATGATCCTGCTTGTGGATCAGGTTCATTACTTTTAAAATCTGCTAAAATACTAGGAAAAGAAAATGTAAGAAAGGGTTTTTATGGACAAGAAATAAATTTAACTACATATAACTTATGTAGAATAAATATGTTTTTACATGATATAGGATATGATAAATTTGATATAGCTTGTGAAGATACATTAACTAATCCACAACATTGGGATGATGAGCCGTTTGAAGTAATAGTATCAAATCCACCGTATTCTATTAAATGGGCTGGAAATGATGATCCACTTTTAATAAATGATACAAGATATTCTCCGGCAGGAGTATTGGCTCCTAAATCTAAAGCTGATTTTGCATTTATTATGCATTCACTTGCGTGGCTTGCAACAAATGGTACAGCATCAATAGTATGCTTCCCAGGAATACTTTATAGAGGTGGAGCAGAACAAAAAATAAGAAAGTATTTAGTAGATAACAACTTTATTGATTCTATTATACAGCTGCCAGATAATTTATTCTTTGGAACATCAATTGCAACATGTATTATGGTATTAAAGAAAAGTAAAAAGGACAATAGCATTTTATTTATAGATGCTTCAAAAGAATGTGTAAAAGTTACAAACAATAATAAATTAACTAATGAAAATATAGATAATGTTGTAAAAATATTTACAGATAGAAAAGACATAGACTATGTGGCTAAATTAGTTTCAAATACTGAAATAGGAGAAAATGTTTATAATTTATCTGTATCAACTTATATTGAAAAAGAAGATACAAGAGAAAAAATAGATATCGTAGAATTAAATAAACAAATTAAAGAAATAGTAGCAAGAGAACAAGTACTTAGAGATGAAATAGATAAGATAGTTAAAGAAATAGAGGTGTATTAACTAAATGTATGATTCTGAAAATTCAAAAGAACTAGCTGATGCAGTAAAAGATATACAGGATATATTAAATAAAATAAAGAGTAAGATTGATGCAGAAGATATTAAAGATAACATGAGTAATCAACTTGTTATTATTAAAAAAATGTCAAAATTAGGATTTATAATACCAACTAATGTAGACTTAAGTATGCAAAGTAAATTATTTACATGTGCAAATGAAAAAGAATGGGAGAAATTGTTTATTAAATTTTTTTTAAATAATAATCAGAAGGAATTATTGAGAATAAATAGAGAATTTAATAGCTATATAGAATTAGAAAGCTTTAAAATTCCATATAATGAAGCATATTTTAATTTTACAAATGAAAAATATTTTTCGTCTTGTTTAATATTAACTTCATTATTAGAAGGATTAATTAGAAATTATTTGAATATTCCGACAAAAGATAATAATATAAGTGGATATTTAAATGGAGATTTAAATAAAAAATATGAAGAGAAATACACGATTCTTTTTCAAGATAAAACTGGAATGAGTAAATTTATAGAAAATTATTATTTATCTGTTGATGCAAATAAAATTAATGATCAGAATTATTTTAATAGAAATGTTTTAATGCATGGATTAGAATTTCAAAGATTTAAAGAAATAGATGCTATTAAATTATTTAATGTAATAGATATATTAAATAATTTGTTATTAGCAAGAAATTATGAGGTAAAGTAAATGAGCAAATTAGAAGAAATGATAAAAAAGTTATGCCTAAATGGAGTAAAATATAAAGAATTAGAAGAATGTTGCAATATTTTGGATAATAAACGTAAGCCAGTAACAAAATCTGCTAGACAATCTGGTAAATATCCATATTATGGTGCTAATGGAATTCAAGATTATGTATCAGATTATATTTTTGATGGAACATATGTGCTTGTGGGAGAAGATGGCAGTGTTATAACTCAAAATGGAAATCCAATTGTTACATGGGCAAATGGAAAAATTTGGGTAAATAATCATGCCCATATTATATCGGAAATTAAAGATGTTTCATTAAGATACTTATATTATTATATTCAAACAATAAATATTTCTAATCTGATTCATGGTAATATTCCAAAATTAAATCAAGGAGATTTTAGAAAATTAAGTATAGCAGTTCCTCCAATAGAAATACAAAATGAAATAGTAAGAATCTTAGATAATTTTACAGAATTAGAAGCAGAATTAGAAGCAGAATTAGAAGCAGAATTAGAAGCAAGAAAAAAACAATATGAATACTATAGAAATGCTTTGTTAAATTTTGATAACCTTGAAACCCTTGAGGCTGTACACACACACACACACACACACACACACACACACGGATATTTTTACAGAACAAAAATAGAAAAAATAAAATTAGTCGAATTATGCAACAGTATTATGTCAGGTAAAAATAAATACAAAAATGAGAGTGGAGCATATAATGTATATGGGTCTACGGGGATAATTGGAAAAACAAATTCTTATACTTTTGAGCAGAGCAATATATTAGTAGCTAGAGTTGGAGCTAATGCGGGATTTGTACAATTAGTAAGTGGAAAATATGATGTGTCAGATAATACCTTAATAGTTAATGTAAAACAACAGGCAGCATCTATTAAATACATCTTTTATTACTTAGAATTTTTAAATTTAAACAATTTAGCAAAAGGAGGAGGGCAACCTCTAATAACAGCTACACAATTAAAAAATATTGAAATTATGATTCCAAATAGAAAAGTACAAGATAAAATTGTTGAAATTTTAAACAAATTTAATTTCATTATAACCAGTTTGGAGCAAGGTCTTCTAGCCGAAATAGAAGCAAGAAAAAAGCAATATGAATATTATAGAGACAAATTATTAAATTTTAAAGAATTAAAAGTAGAAAATAAGGAGTAAGTTATGAGTAAATACAATGTAGTAATGGAAATGAGTAATTCAACAGTAGTAACTGAATATAAGCCTATACAAAAACGTTCTGATTCATATCAAAGTGAGGCAGAATTAGAAAAAAAATTTGTCAAGATGCTTGAAGAACAAGGTTATGATTATTTACAAATACATGATTCTGATACACTTATAAATAATTTGCGTAAACAATTAGAATTATTAAATAATTATAATTTTACAGACAGTGAATGGGAAAGATTCTTTAATGATAATATTTGTAATAACAACGATGGAATAGTAGAAAAAACAAGAAAAATACAAGAAGATAATATTCAAGTACTAAAAAGAGATGATGGGATAAGTAAAAACATTACATTAATAGATAAAAAATGTATTCATAATAATAGATTACAAGTAATAAATCAATATGAAGAAAATGACGGAAACAATAAAAATAGATATGATGTAACAATACTTGTAAACGGATTTCCATTAGTTCATATAGAATTAAAAAGAAGAGGAGTTGCTTTAAAAGAAGCATTCAATCAAATAAATAGATATCAAAGAGAAAGTTTTTGGGCAGGAAGCGGACTTTATGAGTATGTTCAAATATTTGTAATATCTAATGGTACAAACACAAAATATTATTCAAATACAACAAGAGAAAATCATGTAAAAGAAAAGAATAATACTAGAAATAAAAGCAAAAAGACTAGTAATAGTTTTGAATTTACCTCTTATTGGGCAGATGCTAATAATAAAATTATTCCAGATTTAGTAGATTTCACAAGAACATTTTTTTCAAAGCATACAATTTTAAATATAATAACAAAATATTGTGTATTTACATCAGAAAATATGTTACTTGTAATGAGAACATATCAAATAGTTGCAACAGAAAGAATATTAAATAGAATAGAAGTGGCTACAAATTATAAAAAAATGGGCTCAATAGAAGCCGGTGGATATATATGGCATACAACAGGTTCAGGAAAAACACTTACATCATTTAAAACAGCACAACTTGCAACAAATTTAGATTATATAGATAAAGTTTTATTTGTTGTTGATAGAAAAGACTTAGACTATCAAACAATGAAAGAATATGACAAATTCCAAAAAGGTGCAGCAAATGGAAATAGAAATACAAAAATTTTACAAAAACAATTAGAAGATGATACATCAAGAATTATAGTAACAACAATACAAAAACTTAGTGAATTTGTAAAAAGAAACAAAAATCATCCCGCATATCAAAAACATATGGTATTGATATTCGATGAATGCCATCGTTCTCAATTTGGAGATATGCATAAAATGATAGTTAATAATTTTAAAAATTATCATTTGTTCGGATTTACAGGAACACCTATATTTGCAAAAAATGCAGTAAACAAATCAAATCCAAATTTTTGCACAACAGAGCAAGCATTTGGAGAAAAATTACATACGTATACAATAGTAGATGCAATAAATGATGGAAATGTATTACCATTTAGAATAGACTATGTAAATACTGTAAAAGAAAAAGAAGGAATGGCAGATAAAGAAGTAGCAGCAATAAATACAGAAGAGGCTCTTTCATCATATGAAAGAGTAAGTAAAGTAGTTGACTATATATTAGAACACTTTGATCAAAAAACAAAAAGAAATTCATTTTACGATTTAAAAGGGAAAAGATTAAATGGATTTAACTCAATATTTGCTGTAAGCTCAATTTCAATGGCTAAAAAATATTATTTAGAGTTCAAAAAACAATTAGAAGAAAATAATAAAGATTTAACAATTGCAACAATATTTTCATATGCACCTAATGAAGAAGATAATAGCGATGGAATAATAGAAGATGAAGATTTTGAAACAGATTTATTAGATCAAAGTTCAAGAGAGTTTTTAGACTATGCAATTGGTGAATATAATAGAAAATTTAAAACTAATTTTTCATCAGAAGGAAATGGATTTCAAGACTATTATAAAGACTTATCAGATAGAGTAAAAAATAGAGAAGTAGATTTATTAATAGTAGTAAATATGTTTTTAACAGGCTTTGATGCTACAACATTAAATACTTTGTGGGTAGATAAAAACTTAAAACAACATGGATTAATACAAGCATATTCAAGAACAAATCGTATTTTAAATTCAGTAAAGACTTATGGAAATATTGTATGTTTTAGAGACTTAGAAGAAGAAACTAATGATGCTATTTCATTATTTGGAGATAAAAATGCAAGTGGAATAGTATTATTAAAATCTTATGAAGATTACTATTATGGTTATGAAGATGATAAAGGAAGAAAACATATAGGGTATGAAGAAAGAATAGCTATGTTGATACAAAAATATCCTTTAGGAGTGCAGATAATAGGAGAACAAAATAAGAAAGACTTTATTGTACTAATGGGAAATATTTTAAGACTTAGAAATATATTATCTTCATTTGATAAATTTGCAGAAAATGAAATATTGTCAGAAAGAGATTTTCAAGACTATATTGGAACATATACTGACTTATATGAAGAATATAAAGTAAGGCCAGAAGAAGAGGAAAGTATTAAAGAAGATATAGTATTTGAAATGGAACTTGTAAAACAAGTAGAAGTAAATATAGATTATATTTTGATGTTAGTAGCTAAATACCATGATTCAAATTGCGAAGATAAAGAAATATTAGGCTCTATTGATAAAGCAATAAAATCAAGTTTAGCACTTCGTTCAAAGAAAGAGTTGATAGACAAATTTATTTCAAAGATAAATGCTGATACAAATGTTTATAAAGATTGGGCTAAATTTGTAAAACAACAAAAAGAAATAGATTTAGAAAATTTAATTAAGGAAGAAAACTTAAATGAAGAAGCAACAAGAAAGTTTTTGGATAATTCTTTTAGAGATGGAGAAGTAAAAACAACAGGTACAGATATAGAAAAAATATTACCACCAATGAGAAGATTTGGAGGAGGTAATAGAGCAGAAAAGAAACAAACAATAATTGATAAGATAAAGAAATTCTTTGAAAAGTATTTTGGAATAAATAGTTCAAATGAAGATGAAAGAGAATGAGATAAGAAAGATGGAGGATATATATGTTGTTTAAGCTAATTTTTTCTTTAACATTTTTTGCAATGACGATTATTTATACATTTTTTAAAAATATAAAAATAGATACTACTACAATAATATTAGTTTTAATGATTTTTTTACCATGGATTGTAAAATATTTGAAAAGTCTAGAATTAAATGGAATAGGAAAAATAGAATTAATTTCAGAAGAAGAAAGACAAAGGCTTAACGAGAAAGTTAACAAAATAGAAAATAATAATAATTCGATAGAAATAGAAGAAAAATATTTAAATTTTGATGATATGAAATTAAGTTTAGCAGCTTTAAGAATTGATATAGAGGAAAAGTTACAAAAAATTGCTCAAAAAAACTATTTGGATACTAATAGATATGGAATTATAAAATTATCAAATTTACTATATGATCATAAATGTATTAACAATTCAGAATATATGATTATCAAAGATATCATTGGAATTTTAAATAAGGCTGTGCATAGTAAATTAAACGAATATGACATGAAATCTTATAATTCTATTATTGAAATCGGTAGTAAATTAATAAGTTCATTAAATGAAAAAATATAATGCAGATGATACATATATAATATAAAAAGTATGTTTTATAAATTTATTGTGAATTGAAATAAAAACTAAAAAATAAAATTTTAGTATAGATTGCTAAAGAATTAGTTGAGGCAGTTAATAAAAATATGATTATCCACCAGATAAAAGTAAAAAAAGCAGTATAAACTGTAATTAGACAAGCCGAATTAAATTATAAATAAATGGTAAAATAATGAAAAGGAGAAATGACTAAATGGATAATAATCAAATCTTTGCGCAATTAGCAGCAAACTTAGCAGAAGCAACAGCTAGAAATGGAGCTAGTTTTATATCAAATAAAATAAAAGCCAGTAAAGCAAAAAAAGATGATAAAAAAACTATAGCTGAACTAGAGGAGATAATATCTGATTTATTAAATGATAAAGCAGAAATTCAAAGAATTGCTCAAGCCTATGAACAGGAACTTGTTTCACAAAAAATTACAGAAAAAGATATAAAATATATTACAGATAATTTGTTACCAATATTTGAAGAAGTTCTTCCCAATAAAATTGAAGTTGATAAAATGAAAAAAATATTATCAGTTGAAACACTTACTATTATGCAACTTATAGGATTCAATTATAAACAGGCTATAGGAGAACCATTGACTTCACTTGTAAGAAGAATGATAGAGAATAAGGTTCCGATAGATACTCAGACAAATGTAGATTATGCGTTGACTATGGCAAATTTAGCTAAAGATAAAGAAGCAACAAAGAGATATTGTCAATTAACAGGAATGAATTTTAGTGAATAAAAAATAAACAATTCATTTAAAATAAAAGAAATAACACTAGAAGCAAGATTATGTAAAAAAGATAGATACTTATAGGAGGAAGATGTGAATAAATTAGGAAAACTTGAAAAAGTAAATTTAAGAGATATTTGGCCAAATGAGGAATATGATTTTTCTGTTTGGTTAAGTAAAAAAGAAAATTTAAAAGAATTAAGTGACGCAATAGGGATAGATTTGGAGTTAGAAGAAAGAGAATCACCTGTAGGAAAATATAGTGTTGATATTTATGGAAAAGAAGAAGGAACAGACAGAAAAGTTGTAATTGAAAATCAATTAGAAGATTCTAATCATGATCATTTAGGAAAAATAATTACATATGCTTCTGGAAAAGATGCAAAAACTATTATATGGATAGTAAAAAGAGCTAGAGATGAGCATAGACAAGCTATAGAATGGTTAAATTCACATACTGATGAAGAAGTTGGATTTTTTTTATTAGAAATTGAAGTTTGGAAGATAGGTGATTCCTTAGCAGCACCTAAATTTAATATAGTATCAAAACCAAATGATTGGGGAAAAACTCAAAAAGCAAGTAATGGTCTTGGAAAAGCACAAAAATTGCAAGGCGAATTCTGGCAAGCTTTTGGAGAATATGGCGCAAGCAATGAAGAATATTCAAAAGAATTTAATAAAAGAAAAGCTTTACCACAACATTGGTATGATTTGCCAATGGGAAGTTCGGAATATCATATTTCATTAACATGTGCAACACAAAGAAATGAAATAGGAATTGAAGTTTATATAAATGATAATAAGGATATATATGATGAGTTCTATAAAAATAAAAATATTATAGAAGAAAAAACTGGACTAAAATATAGTTGGCAGAGATTAGATAACAAAAAAGCATCTAGAATAAAGGCTATAAAAAAATGTGATATTTCAAATCAAGATAATTGGGAAGAATGTTTTAAATGGTTCTGCCAATATGCTGTATTGATAAAAAAAGAATTTAATAAAATTTATAGTAAATGACAATATTTTTTAGGAGACAAGATAATTAGAATATCTTGTCTTTTTTTGTGTATTTATTATAATTAAAGTTAACTTTAATTTATTTACAAAATCTATTGAGAAAAATAATATTTCGTGATATAAATATAGAAAGTTGAAAAAATGAGAATTTTAATTTTTGATGTAATTATGCTTTTGTAAAGTGTCCCTAAAAGCATAGGTGCAAAAGATTTTGAAAAAGTTGTTGAAGTTAAAGACGATGGTAAAGAAGTTAAATTAAATTTGGAATAAATGGAAGAAAACAAGATAATTAATTTTTTTATAGTGATTATTTTGCTTTTTTTGATAATAAAAGACAAGTTTCGACAAAATATTTAATTTAAAAAGTATATAATGATGATATAACTTTAAGAGAAGGGAGTATAAGTATGAGTAAATTAAATGATATTATTAGTATTGATTTACACATTCATTCGATTTTTAGTGCATACAAAGAAAATGACGGATATGTCCAAAACTCAAATATTGAAAATATTGATGTACTATTGCAAAAATTGAATGAAAATAACATTAATATGTTTGCTATTACAGACCATAATAGGTTTAGTTATGAATTGTACGTAGCTATAAAAAATAGAATAGCACAAAGTTTGTTTAAAAATGTATACAAGAATTTGCCTGGAGTAGAATTTGATGTACAAATAGAAGAGGGTAAACCATCCTGCCATATAATAGCAATATTTGATGATAAAGAAGAAAGAAAATTAAAGAATATTGAAGATGCTATTAATAATAACTTAATAGAAAAACAAAATGGCTTTTATAGTCGTGAAGATTTTGAAAGAATACTTAGAGAGATTGGATTGAACGTTATTTTAATTGCTCATCAACATAAACATTTTGATAATGAAGAAGGAGGACCTAAAAGTTTATCAAATTCAGTAAGTGATATTTACGAATTTATAAGAACAGGATATATAAATGCATTAGAATATCAAAAACCAAGTGTGCAAGGAATGCTAATAAATAGCTTGAAAAAAGCAAATGAAAATGATTTTACAATAATAGGTAGTGATTGCCATCAATGGGAATATTATCCTTGTAAAGATTCAAATGCTACTAACAGAAATTATGTTACAAAAATTAAAGCTTTACCTAATTTTGATGGACTAATATTTGCTTTTACAAATATGGAAAATAGGTTTAATAGAGTAAAAAATAAAAATACAAATATAATTGAGTCCATAAAATTTGATACCAACGAAATTATATTAAGTAATGGAATTAATGCTATTATTGGTGATAATGGTTCAGGAAAAACATTTTTACTAGAATTCCTTAATAATGAGGATAAATTAAAAAAACATTATAAAAGTTTAGCAGAAAAAAATAAGGTTAGTAAAAGAGTTAGTGGACAACCTAATATTTATTATGTTGAACAAAATCAAATAATCGATCAAGTAAAAAAAGGAGAACTGTTTAATAATGCTAAATATTATAATCCAATAGCTACTAAAACAACTTTTAAAGAAAGTATTCAAAAATATGCTAAAGATTTGATTGATTATATAAACTATAATATAGAAACAGAAAAAACTAAAAATAAGTTAAATGAAGGAAAAGTAGCTCTTATATTAGAAAAAGATAATCTTTATATTCCTACAGTAAAAATTGATATACAAACATCTCTAAATAAATATAAAAGTAGAAGTGAAACATTGGAAAATATAATAAACTCTTTCAAAAATGAAGTTAATTTTAATCAAGATTTCTATAAAGAGTATGAAGATAAAATTAACATTATAAATGAACAATTAGAGTATATTCAAAAATCAATATTAAATAAATCAAAAAATATAGAAGTTGATAACCAGATCAGAAATTTAATTATTTCTGCTTTAAGAAATTTTAATGCTGAAATGGATAAAAATAGAACTGATAAAGAAAAAGAAAATGTAAAATATAAGCAAGAAAAAAATGATTTTTGCAATTTAATAATAGATTATATTATTAGAATTGCTAATAAACCAGATATACCAAAGTTTCCTGCCAAAGTGGTTGGCGTTTCCAAAAAATTATATCAAGGTTTTGCTTTTGTAAAAAAGGCTAAATTTGATGGTCTATTTTTGGAGGATGAGTTTTATGAAGGACTTTTTAATAAAGAGTATTCAAAAGAACGTATATTAAAAATTACATCAAATGAAGAACTTGAAGGAGCACTACAAGGAATAAAAGATATAAAAAAGATTGAAACATGGTACAATAAAGTCGATAAATTTATAGAAGAATACTTAAGTGAAGAAACATTTATTGAAAAAGATGGATTAAAAAATACAGTTGGCGAAACACCAGGAGAGATTTCTGCTATACATTATGATTTTTTATTTAATGATTTAAGTAAAGATTATGATATTATCATTATAGATCAACCAGAAGATGATATAAGTAGTACAAAAATAACGCAAGAGCTTCTTAAATATATAAAGCAAGTTCGAGATTATAAACAAATCATTATAGCAACACATAATCCATTACTTGTTGTTAATCTAGATGTTGATAATGTAATTTGCTTGAATAAAAACTATAAAAATGAAATTTCGGTTAAAGATGGATGCTTAGAATATAATTGTCAGGAATATAAAATAATTGATGAAGTAGCAGATATAATGGATGGAGGTAAAGAAGCTGTTGAAAGGAGATTTAGATTATATGGAAATTAAAATTAAAATAGAATATGAACCAACTAATAAAATATATTTAAGCTCAAATGAAAAAAGAACTCTTATATTATCTGATGAAAATAAAGAGATTTCTGCCAAGACTATACTTGAATTTTTAAATTATAAAAATGGAAATATATATGAATTAGAGGGATTGAGTGAAGATATATCTAATTTAGATGAGAATAATAAGAATTATATCGAGCAAATACACTCTATGCTACAGTCAATTGTTGATGGTATTAATAATATACAGCAGTAATAAGAAGTCCTATTTGGACTTCTTATTTATCTACAAAATACAACCAATAATCAACTCAATACCATCATAAAAACTATTCCTATAATACTTCTCATTTTAATAAACAATATAATCTAAAAATTTAAAATTAAGCAGTTCAAGTTGTTTTTCTACAAACTTTCTATTCTGTTTAGGAATACTATTTAAAATCTTTTCAAAAAATGCTCTAAAAATGTACAAATATTCTGTAAAAGAAAACATTTTTAAATATTGAAACATCAACAAAAACTCTAATTTTCACAGACTTACAAAAAGTGGTCAAGTCTCGCTCATAACCTGAAGCTCCATACTTAAATTTTAAAAACATATCTATTACCTTGAAAAAAAGCATATAAAATGATATAAGTAATAAATAATAAGAGCCAAAAGAAAAGAGAGATGATGTAGTAATGATTAAAGAACTATTACAAGAAAAATATAAAATGCTATTTACTCCACAAATTATATTTAGAGGTAGAAATTATTTTGAAAATGATAAAGTTAAAGAATTATATAAAGATAAAGATTCAGAAAGTTATATTGCTAAAGTAGAAGGTAGTGATTTTGGTAAATACTATGATGTAAGAATTATATTAGATGATAATGATGCTAAAGTGAGTTGTACGTGTCCATGTATAGAAAATTGTAAGCATGAATATGCAACTTTGATGGCAATTGATGCAAATAAGTATTCTACTATAGAATTATTGCCTGTGCCAGAAAATGAAAAAATAGATATCCAAAATTTTATTGATTCTATTCCAGGAGATAAGATTAAGGAGTATTTAAAGAAAAGCTTTACTTCAGATGAATATATAGATGAAGAAGATTTTAAAAAATATTTTTCTTGTTATTTACCAGAAAAGAGTAGAGAATATTTTTATAATATACTATTCAATAATTTTCAAATTGGTATGATAGATAATATAAATAATTTTTTAGATATTGCAAAATCTTCTTTAGAAAATGGAAAATATAGATATACATTTATTATATCATCAGCAATAATTGATGCAGCAAAAGATTCTAATTATTGTGATAGTGATGAAATATTATTAAATAATTACAGTAAAATTGGAATGTTTATAAGAATAGCATATAGAAAAGGAAATGATGAATTAAAATTAGAAATACAAGAATGGATTAATAAATATAAAGACAAAAACTATTTTGATGACATTTTTTTAGAAGATATGATTTTAAGTATAAAATAAACATATAAAATTTAAAATAATATTACATAGGAGATATAGATGGAAAAGAAAAATAGTAATGAAATCACTGTAAAAATTAAAGGTGACATTAATGAGTTTTATAGCGATATTAAAAATAAAGGTTTTAAAAATATAGACCATTTTAATTTAGATGATACATATTTTATACCAAAAGATTTAAAACTTGAGAATATGACAACAAGAGAAATATTATCAAAAGCAGTTCTTATAAGGCAAGTTACATATGATTACAAAATAGTTAAACTTATTACTTTCAAGAAAAAGGAATTTGATGATAAAGGAAATATATTAAATCAACAAAATATAGAATGTAATATTTTAGATTTGAATGAAGCCAAAAAATTATTAGATGCTATGGGATATAAAGAAATAATGAGAATAGTAGAAAATGATTTAGTATTTAGAAAAGATGATGTGCAATTTGCAGTAAAAGATATTGTAAATGGAGATAAATTAATAGAAATGGAGCTTGGTTTTAATGAATCTTTTGATACATTAAAACAGATAGAAGAGAAGTTAAAAGAGTTGGATTTACCAGTGTATACAGATAACTTTTTTGTAAAAAAAGCAGAGATAGAATTGGATAAGATATTAAAAAGAAGTTAATATTTAAAAATTATAACAAAATAAACCTAGTAGAACATTAGAAAAATCTAATATTTTACTAGGTTATTTATTTTTATAAAATATCCCTTGATACAAATCATTTTCCCTAAGATACTTATCCAAACCATTAATAATCCACTTTTTATGCAAGTTCCAGCTAGGTGCAACTAATAAATCTTTAGGAGCATCACCAGAAACTCTATGAATAATAACATCAGGTTTTATATGTGTTATAACATATGCACATTCTACTAAATATTGTTCCAAACTTATTGGAGTATATTTGCCTGATTGATATAATTCTTCTAATTTAGTATTTTTCACAACATAACATGAGTGAATTTTTAATCCTTGAATATTATACTGATTTAAAAAATCTACAGTCATCTTAACATCTTGAGAGCAGTCATTTTGTATTTTATCTATAGCAGTATCTGTTAAAGTGTGGTCAGTTGATAATGTATTTTCAGAATCTTTCATTGATGAAGTACTAGGAAGCCCAATCATTATATGAGTCACAACATCAATTCCATATTTATTTAATATATGAACAGCATTTGCAAAATCTTCACTTGTATAGTGGCGATTAATTAGTTGCCCAATTTGCTTATCTGCAGTTTGAAGGCCAAGTTCAACACATACATAATATCTACCAGTATAGCTTTTCAATAATTTAGCAATCTCTTCAGTTATACAATCTGGACGTGTTGCTACTTCTAATCCAACGATTCTATCGTCAATTAATGCAGAATCATATTTTAGTTTTAGATTTTCTAAAGTGTCATATGTATTAGTAAAATTTTGAAAATACACAATAAACTTATTAGCTCTTTCTGCTTTGTAGCTTTTGAAATAATTTTCTACTTGCTTAGAAATAAAATTAACAGTTTTTTCAGAAGTAGATATGCATTCTATGTTACTTTTTAGATGTTCACCAGAACCTTTTTCACTACAAAAAATGCATCCACCAACACCTTTTGTACCATCGCGATTAGGACAAGAAAATCCACCATCAATGCATATTTTTAGTGTACGTTCACCAAATTTTTCTTTTAAATATTTATTTAAATGTTTATATCTTTCTACATTTTCCATAATGCAGGTATTATATCAGAAAAAATATGTATTTTCAAACGTTTTGGTATTTTGCTATGTGTTCTAGAGTAATTTTTAAAATAAATAAAATAGTTATACAATAAAATAGAAGTAAAAGAAGATTATTTTATTACAATTTAATATAGAATAAATTTCTTTTTTATAGTATGATAAATAAAAGTTTTATAGGTATTATACTTATACTAAAATAGTAATCAATGTAGGAGATTAGAATGAATATTAATGTAAATAATGTAAATTTATATTATGAAGTTTGTGGAGAAGGAACACCAATCATATTAGTACACGGAAATAGTGAGACACATCAAATATTTGATGTGCTAATAGATAAACTAAAAGATAATTATAAAGTATATGCAGTTGATAGTAGATGTCATGGAAAAAGTGAAGATACAAAAGAAATATCATATGATTTAATGGCAGAAGATATGATTGAATTTATAAGAAAATTGGAAATAAATAAACCTATATTTTATGGATTTAGTGATGGTGGAATAGTAGGACTATTGATTGCCATAAAAGAGTCTAAATTATTATCTAAATTGATTGTAAGTGGAGCTAATTTGAATCCAAATGGAATGTCTAAACCAATGTTGTTAATATCAAAAATAGGATATTTTATTACTAGAAATAAGTTATTTAGAATGATGGTAAAAGAGCCTAATATAACTGTCGAAGACTTAGAAAAAATAGAAATTCCTACTTATATTTTAGCAGGGGAAAAAGACGTTATAAAAGAATCACATACTAGATTAATTGCAGAAAACATAAAAAATAGCACACTAGAAATAATACCTAAAGAAAATCATGGTAGTTATATAGTTCATAGTGAGAAGATATATGATATTATAAAGAAGTATATATAAAATTATTCAAATATAGCCTTTCTCCAATATTCCACTTTTTCTAAAAGAGAAAGGTTTGTATTTGCACTGCTAGATGAAGGAATGTATTTATAGTTACAATCTAAGTTTACAGTTTTAATATATTTTTGAAAAGCTAGTTCTGATTTTCTTCCATTTACTAATATTTTTCTAACATTTGGATATTTATTTAATAATTTTTTTACATTATTAAATTCACCATTTTTTATATCACTATCTAATGATCCTTTTCTGTTTGCAGAGCAATATGTGTCCCATAGTGCAATATGATGTTTATTTAAAAAATCTATTTTTTCATTATAATTTTTAAATTCAATTTTCTTATTTTCAAAAATCAAACTAATTATATTCCAAAATTGATTTGTTTTATTTCCATAATATTCACTTAAAGCAATAGATTTATCACTTGGCAAACTTCCTAAAATTAATATTTGTGAATTTTTATTAATTATTGGTGCAAATGATTTTTTAATTGATGTATTTTCCATTTAGATACTCCTAGTTTTTATTCTTGACATAATATTAGCATATTATTGGAAATTAGACAATGAGGTAATATGAAAATTTATTATTTTTAAAGTTGATTTAATTATTTTGTAAAATCTATTGAGTATTAATTTATTTCATGATATAAAATAAATTATGAAATAAATAAATAAATGCAAAAATAAAAAGCTCTACTAAAATGTAGAACTTAATATTCACCTAAGTGAAACCAATAAAAATTGGCATTTAAGGTTAAACCTTATTTTAACTCATTATGCTATTTTAGATAGTAATTTAATAGCAAATTAACTATATCATAAATTGGAGGAAATGTCTAGATGAAACAAGAAAAAAATTATAATATTGGATTAGATATTGGAGTAGGTTCAGTAGGATGGTGTGTAACAGATGATGAAAATAATATATTAAAAAAAGGAAATAAACATATGTGGGGATCAAGAATTTTTAATGAAGCTAGTACGGCAGCAGATAGAAGAGGTTTCCGCTCAAATAGAAGAAGGATTGAGAGAAGAGAAGAAAGAATAAAAATATTACAAAGTTTAATGTTAGATGATATGGAAAAAGAATATCCTAATTTTTTCCCTATGTTAAAAGAAACTTCTAGTGTAGAAGAAGATAAAAATTTATCAGAATTAATTTTAGGAAGAAAGTATAATTTGTTTTCAGAAAATGATTTTACAGATAAAAATTTTTATAGTAGATTTCCAACAATTTATCATTTAAGAAATTATCTAGTAAATGTAACAGGAAAAGTGGATATTAGGTTAGTATATTTGGCTATACATCATATAATAAAATATAGAGGAAATTTTTTACATGAAATAAATTTTGCAGATAATTCAAGTGAAATAGATGAAGAATTAAATGAAATGAATTTATTTTTATCTGAAAGAAACGTTTTTTTAAAAGAAAATGACATAAAAGAAATATTAAAAAATAAAAATATTTCCAAATCTGAAAAAAGAGAAAAACTAATGGAATGTTATGAGTATGATAAAATTGATAAGCAGTTTTTAAAAAATGTGATAAATGCAATACTAGGATATTCATTTGATATAAGTAAAATATTTGAAATAGAATTAGAAAAAAATAATTTAACATTTACTGCAGAAATAGAAAATGAAGAAGAAATAAAAGAATTACTTGATAATAATGCTAAAATTTATGAAATTTTGAAAACAATATATAGTTGGTATGTATTACAAGATATATTGAAAGGAAAAAAATATATTTCAGAAGCTTTTATTAATAAATATGATAATTATAAAGAAGATTTAGAATTATTAAAAAGTATATATAAAAAATATTTTAAAAATGAATATAAAAAAATGTTTAAACAAGAAGGAAAAGATAATTATGTTGCATATAATGGGAAAAATTGTGGTAAAACATGTAAAAAATGCAAGCCAGAAGATTTTTTTAAGGCATTAAAAAATAAATTAGAAAAGTTGCCAGATGAAGAAAAATCTAAAGAATTAATTTTAAATAAAATTGCAGAAGGTGAATTCTTGAGAAAATTGAATGTAACTGATAATGGTGCAATTCCTCATCAATTACATCAAATTGAATTAGAGAAGATATTAGAAAATCAACGCAAATATTATAAAGCACTTAATGAAAACAAAGATAAAATTATACAGTTGTTTTATTTTAGAATTCCATATTTTGTTGGGCCTTTAGCAAAATATCATAGTAAATGGGCTTGGCTTGAAAGAAAAAATAATGAAAAAATTTATCCATGGAATTTTGAAGATATTGTTGATATAGATGAAACAGCAGAGAAATTTATACGTAGAATGACAAATAAATGTACATATTTAATAAATGAGGATGTAATGCCAAAACAATCTTTATTGTATTCTAAATTTTGTGTATTAAATGAATTGAATAATATAAGAATTAATGAAAGACCCTTATCAAAGGATACAAAGAAGTTAATTATAGATAAGTTATTTAAGGAAAAGAAAAAAGTAACTAAAAAAATGGTAGTGGAACTTTTGAAAAAAGAGGATATCAAAGTAGAAAACTTTACTGGATTAAGTGATGGTGATAATTTTACATCTAATATGAGTGCTTACATAGATTTAAAAAGAATTTTAGGTACAGTAGATGAAAATAATTTTGAAGAATGTGAAAATATTATTTATTGGTCAACAATATTTGAAGAGAAAAAAATTTTAAAAAGAAAATTAAAGGCAAAATACAATGATTTATCAGAAGAACAAATAAATCAAATATTAAAATTGAGATATTCTGGATGGTCAAGATTATCTAAAATGTTATTAGTGGGACTAAAATCAAATGATGGTGAAAGTATAATGGAAAAGTTAGAAAAGACCAAATATAATTTTATGCAAATAATTAATAATAAAGATTATGGATTTTCTAAGAAAATTGAGGATTTATTACCAAAAGAAGAAAAAAATATTAAATATAAAGATGTTGAAAATATACCGACGTCACCTGCAAATAAAAGAGCAATTTGGCAGACAATATGTATTGTTAAAGAAATAGTAAAAATAATGAAAAAAGCTCCTAAAAATATATATATTGAATTTGCAAGAAGTGAAGATTCAAATAAAACATTAAAAGATAATAGATCTAAAAAATTGCTTAAGATATATGAGAATGTAGAAAGTCAAATAAAAGAGTTAAAAAATTATAATCATGATGTTTATGTAGAATTAAAAAAACATCAAAGTGATAAAGAGCTTACAGATAAGTTGTATTTATATTTTATACAAAATGGAAAATCATTATATAGTGGAAAGCCATTAAATATTGATGAGTTGGATAATTATGAAATAGATCATATCATACCGCGTTCATATAAAATGGTAGATAGCCTTGATAATAAGGCTTTAGTTTTAAGAAGTGAAAATCAAAATAAAAAAGATATGTTATTACGTGAGGCATTTGATATTGGAAATGAACAAATTGTCTGGTGGAAAAGCTTATTAGAGGCTGGATTAATTACTCAAGTTAAATTTAGTAGATTAATTAAAACAAAAATGTTTGAAACAGATTCAGATAGAGAAAAATTTATTGAGAGACAACTAGTTGAAACAAGACAAATAACAAAATATGTTACAAATTTATTGGTAAATGAATATAAGGATTCTAATGTATATTCTATAAGAGCAGATTTAGGCCATTTATTTAGACTTAAATATAATATATATAAAAATAGAAATATTAATAATTTTCATCATGCACAAGATGCTTATATTCTAAGTATAATTGGAAATATATTAAATAAAAACTGGTATGGATTAGAGCAATTTAAGTATAATGATTATGTAAAAAGTTATATGAAAAGTGATGAAAGTAAGAAAGAAAAATATGGTATTATACTTGGAATGATAGGCAAAAATATTGATATTAATAAAGTAAAAAAAGTTATGAATTATAAGGATATTTATATTAGTAGAACGCTTGAAGAAGGAACAGGAGAATTTTATAATCAAACGTTATATAAAAAAGAAGAAAAACCTGTAATTAAATTAAAGGAAAATAGACCAGTTGAAAAGTATGGAGGATATTCTGGAGAAAATAAAGCATATTTTGTAATTTTTGAATATGACAATTCAAAAGAAAATAAAGAATATCAACTTATAGGTATTCCGATACAGGTTGCTTATATGATAAAAAATAAAAAAATGACGGAAGAGGAGTTTATTAAACAGTCTTTTTTAAAAAATAAAAAATATTCAAATTTAAGAGTTTTAAGAAATAAAGTATTGAAAAATCAAGAATATATTGATGAAAATGGTATTTTAATGAGATTTTGTAGTGATACGGAAGTTAGAACTGCAAAAGAATTGGTAGTTAATGAAAAAATGCAGAGACTAATATATTTTATGAACTTTGATTCAAGAAAATTAAATGATGATGAAATAAGAGAATTAGATGATAATTTTGATTATATGTATAAATATCTTTTAAATAAATTACAAAAAGAATATTTAGTTTTTGAAAATATATATAATAAATTAGTAAAAAATGATTTTGAAGAATTAAAAAAAGATGAAAAAAAATCTACCATAAATGGATTAATAGATTTAATGGAAACTGGTCAAGGAAATTTGAAAGCTATTGGTTTAACAGATAGAGAAGGAAGAATGAAAGGAAAAAATTTTAATACTAACAAATTGACTAATATGATATTAGTAGATAAATCTGTTACAGGAATGTACGAAAGAAGGTATAGAATAAATGGGTTGGAGAACAATAGTAATAAGTAAGAATTGTAAGCTAAGTTATAAAAATGATTATTTAATAGTTAGAAGTGAAGATTTAAAAATGATTCATTTATCAGAGATAAATATGATAATAATTGAAAATGGTATGGCATCAATTACGTCATATTTAATAAATGAATTAGCTAACAAAAAAATAAAGTTAATCATATGTGATGAAAAACGAAATCCATCTTGTGAGATGATTCCTTATTATGGATCTTTTAATACAAGCAAAAAAATCATGAATCAGATTAAATGGAGTCAGGAAAGAAAGGATAAAGCATGGCAACAATTAGTAAAATATAAAATACACAATCAAGCCATACTACTTGAAAAATTAAAAATAGAAGGTTATGAAAAATTATTAGAATATGAAAATCAAGTTGAATTAGCAGATAAAACTAATAGAGAAGGACATGCAGCTAAAGTATATTTTAATCTGCTATATGGTATGGATTTTTTTAGAAGTAATCCAGATAATACCAATATATCTTTAGATTATGGCTATACTATATTATTATCATTAATAAATAGAGAAATTGTTAGTAAAGGTTATATTACACAATTAGGAATTAATCATAAAAATGAATTTAATCAATTTAATTTATCATCTGACTTAATGGAGATTTTTAGACCATTGGTAGATGAAATAGTATACAATAATAGACAATTTGCATTTGATAAAGAATATAAATATAAATTAATTAATGTATGTAATAGGGAGATCTGCATAAAAGGGAAGAACCAATATTTATCAAATGCGGTACAAATATTTATAAATAGTGTATTTGATTTTCTTGAGAATGAAAGAGAAAGTGAAATACTTAATTATGAATTTTAGATATATGAGAATATTATTATTTTTTGATCTCCCAACTGATACAGCAAAAGACAGAAAAGTTTATTCCAAATTTAGAAAATTATTAATAAATGAAGGTTTTATTATGATGCAAGAATCAGTATATACTAAATTAGCACTTAATAATTCAATAGTAAATTCAATAAAAGAAAAAATAAATAAAAACAAACCACCTAAAGGTATTGTGCAAATGCTTATTATTACAGAAAAACAGTTTAATAGTATTGAATATATAGTAGGTAAAAAGAATACAGATATAACAGATAATACTGAAAGGTTGATTATTTTATGAAATTAAGAATAAATGGATTTACTAATGAATTTGAATTTTATGAAGATAAAGTAAATGTATTACAAATAAAGAATACAAAGTGTTTTACAAATATAATTCAAAAGTTAAATGATAAGATAGAAGGAATAGATTTAGATGAGATATATTTACTAGATAATAAAGAAAATGAATTAAAAATGCAAAATGAAATGTATATGCTTACTGATTTATTTAATATAGATTTTAATTCAAAAAAAGTTTTACAAAAACTATATAATAAAATATCTGAAAGTATAGAAAATGGTGAAGATACAAGACTACAAAGTTTATTTGTAGAAATACGAAAATATATTGTAGAAGAAATTAATGAATTTCCTTTTGAATTCATAATGAGTGATAATATTGATATTATAAATATATTAAAAATATATAATTTAAAAATTGATATATCTTCGTATCAAACTATTTTAGAAAAAATAGAGTTTTTAATAGATTTAAATTCTACTTTAGATATATTTAATATTCTTGTAATTCCAAATCTAAAAATTTATTTATCAAATGAAGAATTAGTTGAATTATACAAATATTCATTATATAATAATGTAAAATTATTGTTGATAGAGAAAGAATTTAATGAAAAGCTAGAGTATGAGCATATTTTAGTTATAGATGAAGAATTTGAAGATTATATAATATAGAAATTTTGTACTATTTAGAATAATATAACAGAGTCATTAACTGTAAACATCTAATCCAATTTGAGGTTTTAGAATTATGTTATTTTAGATAGTAATAAAACTGAAACTGGAATGTTCAAAAAATTTGATATGTTTTAGAATTATGTTATTTTAGATAGTAATAAAACTTGTTGGAAGTCCTAAAAAAATACAAAAAAGTTTTAGAATTATGTTATTTTAGATAGTAATAAAACCCATTAGGAGAATATCAAATCAAATTTGATGTTTTAGAATTATGTTATTTTAGATAGTAATAAAACTATTTTTACTGCTATAA
>CALXVK010000019.1 GCA_944391975.1 uncultured Clostridia bacterium | reverse complement strand
AATACCACTACCTCTTAATATATTCATTATAATAGTTTCGCCATTATCATTTTTATTATGCGCAATTGCAATTTTTTTAGCATTTTCTTTTTCTAAAATTTCGTTAAAAAAATCATATCTAACTTTTCTACCTGCTTCTTCTAAGCCAATTTTCTCTCTTTGTGCAAATTCTTTAACTTTGCTATGTAAAACATAACATTTTATTCCTAGTTTATTACAAAAGCTTTTTACATATTCTTCATCTAATTTTGCATTTTCTCTAATTCCATGATTTATATGAGCAACTATTATTTCAAAATTTAATTTTTGTTTTAACTCATTTAAAATTACAAGTGCCGTTATAGAATCAGGTCCTCCTGAAACACCTAAAACGATTCTATCCCCTGATTCAATTAAATTATATTTAGTTATAGTTTTTAATACTTTTTCTTTTAACATATATTATCACCATTTTTTAATAATTGAAACATAAAAATGCTTTTGAACAAAAGCAACAGGACAATATAGAGGGACAACGGGACGGTTCTCTTGTCCCTCTTCTTTGGTTTGCCCTTTTTTGGGACAAGAGAACCGTCCCCTTTGTCCCCTTCTTTGGTTTGCCCTTTTTTGGGACAAGAGAACCGTCCCCTTTGTCCCAGAATCGCCCCGTGTCCTCCTTTTTTTGTCATGCGTTATCTTTGTAAATTTGCAAATTTTGTATAATTTGAAAGCCAAGCAAGATTAACCGTTCCAGTTGAACCTCCCCTATGTTTTGCCAAAATTATTTCAGCTACATTTTTATTTTCTGTTTCAGGATTATAATAATCTTCCCTATATATAAACATAACAATATCAGCATCTTGCTCAATAGCTCCAGACTCCCTCAAGTCTGAAAGCATAGGTCTATGATCATCTTTTCTTTGTTCCGCAGCTCTAGAAAGCTGTGAAAGTGCAATTACTGGTACATTTAATTCTTTCGCTAAAATCTTTAAGGATCTACTTATTTCAGAAATTTCTTGTTCACGACTAGCATTTCTTTTATTAGAAGAGCCTTGAATAAGCTGAAGATAATCTATAACAATTAGCCCTATATCTTTTTCCATTTTTAATTTTCTGCATTTTGCACGAATTTCCATAATTGAAATTCCTGGAGTATCATCAATATATATTGGAGCTTCTGATAAAATTCCTGATGCAGAGGCAAGTTTCATCCAATCATTATCTTCAATCTGACCTGTTCTCACCTTATTACTATCAACCATTGCCTCACTACATAAAATTCTGTTAACAACCTGTTCCTTAGACATTTCTAAGTTAAAAATTGCAACTGGAACTTTATCCTTTAAAGCTGCATTTGTTGCAATATTAATAGCAAATGCTGATTTACCCATAGCAGGTCTTGCAGCAACTATTATTAAATCTGAATTATGAAGTCCAGAAGTTTGTCTATCTAAATCAACAAATCCTGTAGTAATTCCAGAAATTCTACCTTTTTGATTATATAATTTTTCTAGTTCTGCAAAAGATGAAACTAATACATCTTTAATTGAGCTATATCCTTTTGTTGATTTATTCTGTGATAAATCAAATACTTTCTTTTCTGCTAGTTCTAATATATTATCAACATCTTCTGTTTCATCATATCCGAAGAGATATAAGCTCATTTGCAGTTTGAATTAAATTTCTAGTTAAAGCTTTTTCTTCAACAATTTTTATATATCTATCAACATTGGCAGTTGTTGGAACTTTATCTGGAAGAGAACTTAAATATTCTAATCCACCAACTTTATCAAAATTACCATTTTCAGTTAATTCAGATTTTACTGTTATTAAATCTATAGGCTCACTTTTGGCATATAAACTAAGTATTGCAGAAAAAATCATTCTATTATCTTCTCTATAAAAAGAGTCTTCTCTTAAAACTTCAATAGCATCTATTACTGCATCTTTATCTAAAAGCATTGAACCTAAAACAGCTTGTTCAGCTTGAATATCATGTGGTGGTACTTTTCCAACAGCTTCCATTATTACTTTCCCTTCTTTCTATATTGCTTTAACATGAACTTTTACTTGAGCATTAACTCCTTCTTGTAATTTCAAATCAATTGTAAATACGCCTTCTTGTTTTATAACTTCATTTAAAACTACTTTCTTTTTATCAATATCTACATTTAATTGATTTTTTAAAGCTTCAGAAATTTCTTTTGAAGTAACTCCTCCAAATAATTTACCATTACTTCCTGCTTTAACTTGTATTGTTAAAACTTTACTTTTTAATTCTTCAGCTAATTTTTTTGAGTTTTCTAAATTTCTTTCTTTTTTTGCTGCTTCTGCTTTATTTTTAGCAGCTAAATTATTTAGGTTACCAGTATCTGCAGGAACTGCTAACCCCCTTGGAAGCAAAAAATTTCTAGCATATCCATCAGCAGCATTAATAACTTGATCTTTTTTTCCAACACCTTTTATATCCTGTTTTAAAATAACTTTCATAAAACTCAACTCCAATCAAACTTTTTAATCTTTTAAATATACGGATAGCATTTTATCATGTTAATTTTATATTGTCAATAACTACAAAATAAAGCAAATCCGCAATATTTAGTAATTATAAAGCGTAACTAATTTTCAAAAAAACTGTCTCAAGAGGGACGTTGTTCTACAGCACAAAAAATGTTCTACAGACCTCAATTTTTAATTTTGAAAAATGAAATTGTGTGCCACAAAACATTGTCCTATGGCACATTCCATCATAATAAACTTAAAAAAGCAACTTCCAATTTTGAAGTTGCTTTTTATGTATTTATATCTTATTTATTTCCCATTTTATTTTTTCTTAAAAATGTAGGAATATCTAAATCATTTGGATTGTTTTCTTGAGTTGAAGATACAGATGAATTATTTCTCTTTCTCCAAGCATCTGCTACAATATTTTCATATCCAGGGATTCCTTTTGATTTTTCTTCTTCTTTCTCAAATCCAGTTGCAATAACAGTTATTTGAATTTCATCTCCCATTGAATCATCAGTAACTGTACCAAAGATAATATTTGCTTCAGGATCTGCACTGCGTTGAATTAATTCAGCAGCTGTATTTGCTTCTAATAATCCAACATCACTACCACCAGTAATATTTATGATAACACCTCTTGCACCTTCTATTGATGTTTCTAATAATGGACTTTGGATAGCTTGTTTTGCAGCATCTTCTGCTCTATTTTCACCACTACCAGTACCAATACCCATATGAGCCATACCTTGATTCAACATGATTGTTTTAACATCAGCAAAATCTAAGTTAATAAGTCCTGGAACTGCAATTAAATCTGAGATTCCTTGTACACCTTGTCTTAAAACATCATCAGCCATTCTAAAAGCTTCAATTATTGATGTTTTTCTATCAATTACTTGTAATAATTTATCATTTGGTATTACAACTAAAGTATCTACTTTTCCTTTTAAGGAAACGATTCCTCTTTCTGCTTGTGCTAATCTTTTCTTTCCTTCAAAAGTAAATGGTTTTGTAACAACACCTATTGTTAAAATTCCTAAACTTTTAGCTGTTTCTGCAACTATTGGAGCAGCTCCTGTTCCTGTTCCTCCGCCCATACCAGCTGTAACGAATACCATATCAGCTCCTTTAAGAACTTCTGCTATCTCTGCTTTACTTTCTTCTGCTGCCTGAGCTCCAATATCAGGGTTTGCACCAGCTCCTAATCCTCTAGTTAATTTTTCTCCAATTTGCATTTTTGTTCCTGCCTTTGAAGTATTAAGTGCTTGTTTATCTGTATTTAATGCAATAAATTCAACATTTTTGATTCCTGCTTCTATCATTCTATTAACTGCATTATTTCCAGCTCCACCAACACCTACTACTTTAATTGTTGCTGTACCATCCATCATGTAATTCATATCATCCATATCCATTATCATTTAGGTGATCCTCCTTTAATATATATATTTATTTTTAAATTTAAAACCAACATTTATCACTTCATTTTTTTGTCTTTTGAATTCACCTTTAATCCTAATCCTTAATCTATCATTTTAAGAATAGAAAAATTCCTTAACCTTTTCTATTAAATCTTTAAAAAAATGTTTTTCTGTTCTAGTATCTATATTGCTTGAAACCGTATCTGCATATGGTCTAGCAGCAATATATCTAACCAAAGCATAACTTGTTCTATATGTAGATTTTATTGTACTAATTAATCTTCCTGTTGAAATTTTTACAGGTATATTTAAAATGATTTTTCCAGCCATATCACTTTTACTGATATTTACAATTCCTTCACCTGTTAAAACAACACTATTTATACCAGACTTAATTCCTCTTGCCATTATATCTCTATTAACTAGTGTAAATATTTCTTCAATTCTAGCTTCAATAATTTCTATTAGTTCTGAACTTTTGATAGTCTTATTTTTTCCGTCAAATTCTTTACATGTATTTAAACTAATATTATTATCATTTTCTATATAAGATCTTAAAGCTAGTCCATATTGTCTTTTTAATTTATCTGCTTCTTCTCTAGATATATTTAAACAATATGCAATATCACTCGTAATACTATCTCCTCCAAGATTTATAGTATTATTATAGATGAAGCTTGAATTGCTGAAAACTCCTATTTCCGTATTTCCTGCACCAACATCTAAAATCATGATATTTTCTTTTAATTCATTTACATCTAAGACTAAATTTCTTTCAGCAAGAGTTATAGGAACGATTCCATCTATCTCAATTCCTGCTTTTCTAAAAATTGAAAATATCTTCTTTTTGTATTCTTTATCTGCTAATATAATTTGAGCAGTTAATGTTAGGGTTGAACTGAATTTGCCAATAGGTTCAGTTACAACTTTTCCATCATCAAGAATAAACTTATCTGGTACTATATCTATTAATACTTTATCTTCTGGGATTTCGATATCTCTAACTTGTCTTATTGCTTCTGTTACATCTTTTATCGTGATACCTGTTACTTTATCCTTTGTTTCTCTTATGATACTGTTTTGTACAATTGTTACATATCTTCCAGGAATAGTAGTATATGCAGAGTTAATTTTCAAATTTGAAATTTCTTCTGCCTCACCAATTGTTTTAGAAATCGCATTACTAATATTTTCTTCATCAACTATAACGCCTTTTTTTATTCCTTCACATTTGGCATTTGTACTACATATAATCTCAATTTGACTAAAATTATTAACTTCTCCAACAACTGTACTAACCTTAGAGGTACCAATATCAATACCAACGATTATGTCCCCTACTGCCAAAGTTAACCCTCCAATTTTTATAAATATTTGTCCATTTTTTGTCTGCGATAAGAATATTACATTTTTTGGAAAATGTCAAGAGAATATGACATATTTTTGTAATAATTGTAATAAATTTGTAACTAGTTTTCTTACATCATATTCCCTTATCTTTTGTAGTATTTCGTTATAATAAAATTTACTTTTTATTGTGTTTCTTATTTTTATTTGTTTCTATTTTTTTATTTGATTTTTCTTCTGATTTCTTTTCAGAATTTTTAACTGATGACTTTTCTTGTTTTTCACTTTTTTCTGTTTTATTTTCTTCTTTGGTTTCCTCTTCTTCGACTTTCTCTTTTTCAGCTTTTTTATTATGCATTTTTGCTGTCCAAATCTCTATATAATATCTTCTGATAATTGAAAGATTTGTAAACATTCTTCCAACAAAAACAATAATTGCCGCTAAATAAATATCTACATTTAGCTTTTCACCAAGCAAAGTAAGTAAAATTGAAAGAATAGCATTTCCAAAAAATCCTGATAAAAAAACCTTTAAATCAAAATTTTTCTTTAATACTGCTGTAACTCCACCAAATACTGAATCTAAAGCTGCAATAATTGCAATTGCTAAATAGTTTGAATATGTATATGAAATTACAGGTGCATTCATTCCAACTAATGCTCCTAAAACGCAACCTATTATTATTGCTACATATATCATTTCATTTCCTCCTTAATAAATATTGTACTGTAATTCTTCATTGCTTAAACACGAAATAATACATTGTGAATTTTTGCGACTGAGGATACCTATGGAGCTTACTTAGTTGTACATCGATTGGGTTCCGACATAGCAAAAATTCGCAAGATACTGCTTTCCGTTTAAGTTTCTCCTATTCAGTAGCATATTTAAATGATAAATCTCCATTATACTTTTCAATATAAATATTATCTTCAAGTGTATAATTAATTGATTTTCCATTAGCTTCCATTTGATCTATATATCCATATTTTAATGTAATGGCACTTTCTAAATATTTTTGATTTCCTATAGCTTCTATTGTATATGGAGAAGATATTCTTAAAACTCCATTATCCGTTGAATTTGTATTAATTACTATATATATATAATTTATATCTGTTATATCAGTATTTGCAACTATTCTTTCACCATTTATTGATATTGCTTCTGCCCCCGCATTTTTAAGTTCATTTACTAATGTAATCAAATCATATGCCTCAATTTGTGCTGTATCTGTATCTGATACAGTAATAATTATTCCAGGACCTGTTAAATTAGTATATCCTGCATACATTTTAGCCTCTTCTAACTCTTCAGATAATAAAGTGGTTAAATCATTGTTACTATTTATTTGTTCCGTATATTCATCTATTTTTTGCTCTGTTTCTTCTATTTTAGCATTTGCATCTTCATATCTGCTTTTCCAACTAGCAAGCTCTGTTCTTAATTCTGCCTCTCTCATAGTTTCAATTCCTGTTATATCTGTTTGCTCAACTGTTTTAAATTGAGTAAACATAACCATAACCAAAATAAAGGCAGTTAAACCTATACTAATTGTTAAAATTATTTTTCCTTTTTTTATTTTTGCCATACAAAACTTTCCCTTCTATTCTGCAACTCTTGCATATTCAAAATTATAAATTCCAGTATATCCTTCAACTGTAATAGAATCAGATTTTTCAATTGAATCTATACTAATTCCTGTTGTATTAGCTAAAACATACAAATATTGTCCTTGTGTTGTCATAGCTCCATATAATTTTTCTTGTAAACCAATAGCTTTTATTTCAAATGGTGTAGTAACTTTTTCATCATTTACCTTTATTGTATTTCCTATACAAGTTATTGCTGTAGATGAAACTATTCTTTCACCATTTATTGATATTGCTTCTGCTCCTGCATTAAATAAATAATTTACTATCATTCTTAAATTAACATCATGAACAATATAATTAGAAAGATCAATTGTATTTGTAGGAGCAACCCCATCTGAAATTCTTATTATTATACCTTGTCCATGTACATCAGAAAGTCCAAGAATGCTATTAGTTTTTTCTAATTCTTCTGAAAGACTTAAAGATGTACTATCATTTGCTGTTGCACTATCTATTAAATTATTTAACTCACTTTCTTTTTTCTGCAAAGTTGCATAGCTATTTTCATATCTTTCTTTCATTGATAAAACACTATCTCTTAACTCATTTTCAGTTGTTGTTTTTGCAACCGCTGTTCCACTATTATTTACAGTTTTTATTTGAATGCCTATTCCGTGCAGTCAAAAGAAAACACATAACCCCCAAAAGTAAAGATACTTTTTTAATATTTATTTTCAAGCTTTCTCCTCCTATACACTTTCTCTAAAATATGGATATTCAGAATCCAAATCAATATTCAAGAAGATCTCACCTTGTATTCCAGATTCCTGTTTTATAATTGATTTCATATAAAGAATTCTAGTATTTAAATTACTACAATCTCCTAAATATACAGTTTTTCCTTCTGAATCCAAATATATAATATAATTTTTATCATCCGTAATATCAACTCTAGAAATTAAAGCATCAACATCATTGCTTTTTGCAATTTCTAGTATATTATTTACAACATCTAGTTTTTCTAAATCATCATCATTTAATCTAGTAACTCTGTTTTCTGAACTACCAACAGCTAATGATGTAAAATCTGTAGATGCTCCTAATATAACTGGAATATCCTTTTTCTCAGAACTTAATTCAAGAATATTTCCTTTATTGTCTATATAAATATATGAGCCTGCATAATTTATCAAATATTTTACTTTTCTTTCTTCAACATTTATTGAAATTGTTCCGTTAAAATGTTTTGTAACTTCAACTGAATCAACATATCTATTTTGTAAAATTGATTGTTTTATTGCTCCTCTTGAAATTTCAAATAAATTTTGACCTATAATTAGTCCAGATAGTCTTTCTACTTCTGAAATTTGCAAGCTCTCTCCATCTTGGTTTACTCCATCAATAGTTATTTCTATTGATTTTACACTAAACACACCTGATAAAAACACTATTGAAAAAATAATTGCTAAAACTATAACTAATACAACTATCCTAGCAAGCACTCTAACAATTTTTCTTAAAGTTTTCTTTTTTTTATTTTTGCTTTTGTTTTTATCTTTCAATAGTTTCACCACCATCAATCTAATATTCTAATATCTGCTCCAAGTGCAGTTAATTTCCTTACTAAATTTTCATATCCTCTTAAAATATAACCTATATTATCCACAATTACTTCCCCTTTTGTGGATAAACCAGCTAAAACTAATCCGTACTCCTCCTCTTAAATCAGTAGCTTCAACTCTAGCTTTGTTTAGTTTTTTCTTACCTTCTATAATAATTGTATTTCCTTTTTGAGAGATTTTAGCTCCCATTCTCTTTAGTTCTCCTGTATATTTGAATCTATTTTCAAAAATTGTCTCAGTTATGATTGAAGTCCCTTTTGCTATACTTAACATACTTCCAAAAATTGCTTGCATATCTGTTGGAAATCCTGGATATGGCATAGTTTTTATTTCTAAAGCAGTTGGTCTTTTATTCATTCTTATATTTATAGAATTTTTTTGAACATCAAGAAGCGCTCCACATTCCTCTAATTTGTATAAGATAGGTTTTAAATCATCTATACATACATTAGTTATTTTTATATTGCCTTTTGTCATAACTGCTAAAACTAGAAATGTTCCCGCTTCAATTCTATCTGGCATAATATTATATGAAATATTTTTTAAGGATTTAACTCCAGTAATTTTTATAACATTTGTTCCAACTCCTAGTATCTTTGCTCCCATTTTTATTAGAAAATTACATAAATCAGTTATTTCAGGTTCCATTGCTGCATTTTCTATTATAACTTCAGTATCTGATAAACATGAAGCTAAAATAATATTTTCTGTAGCTCCAACACTTGGAAAATCTAAATGCAAAATTGTATTTTTAATACCATCAGTTCTGCATTTTATAATTCCAGTTTCTTCATCAATTTCTATTCCCATTTTTTTAAAACTACTTAAATGCAAATCTATTGGTCTACTTCCAATATCACATCCTCCGTGGATAAGTAAAAGTTGCCTCAGAAAATCTTGAAATCAAACTTCCGAGCTAAAATAACTGATGATCTTAATTTTCTCATAAGTTCTTCAGGAATTGGTTTACTTTTCATATTTTTTGAATTAATAATTACTTTATTTTTTTCTCTTTTTACTTTGCAATTTAAATACTCTAAAATCTTTAAAGTAATCTTAACATCTTCAATTTCAGGAACATTATATAATTTTGTAATCCCTTTATTTAGGATACTTCCAGCCAAAATCGGTAGACTTGCATTTTTTGATCCAGAAATTTTAATTTCACCTTTTAAAGGCTTTCCACCATTTATTATGTAACTACTCATATTTCAAGCTTCCTTTCATAATATTTTTATACATATTATGAAAAATTTACATAATTAGTGAAAACAATTTTTATAAATATTCCCAAAATTACTTTTAAAATTATATACCAATTTTTACCATTTATCAAGGAAAATTTAGTACAATTTTTATATTTTATCTTGACATTATAATTTAAATATTGTATATTGTTTTAAAATAATTCGAAAGGATAATCTAAATGAATAATGTAATTAATAGCATATTTTCATATAACTTTAGTGGTGTAGTCTTTTTTAGTTTCTATGCCTATTTTATATGGAAAAAGCTATTAGTAAGTTAGTCAATATAAATATATTATCTTAATATACTTAAAAAAAGATTAAAGTCTTACTTTTTAGCTTAAGTAAAGCTTTTTTTTTTTAATTTTATTAATCTCAAAGTATATTTAGAATTAAAAAAATCTTATAAATAAAGGAGGAAAATATGGGAATAAAATACATAGAGGAATTATCTACTCCCCAAAAATTAAAAGAAAAATATCCAGTAACTACTAAAGTTAAGGAGATAAAAGAAAAAAGAGATTTAGAAATTAAAAATATTTTAGCAGGAAAAAGTGAGAAATTTTTATTAATAATTGGTCCATGTTCTGCTGATTGCGAAGAAAGTGTATTAGAATATACTAAACGACTTTCTGATATTAATGAAAAAGTAAAAAATAAAATTTTTATAATTCCTAGGGTTTATACAAATAAACCTAGAACAACTGGTAAAGGTTATAAAGGCATGTTACATCAACCAAATTTATTAGGAAAAGAAAATATGAAAAATGGATTAGAAGCTATAAGAAAATTACATATTGATGTTGCAGAAAAAACTGGTCTAACTTCTGCAGATGAAATGTTATACCCAGAAAATTATGAATATCTTTCTGATATTTTATCTTATGTTGCTATAGGTGCAAGATCTGTTGAAGATCAACATCATAGAATGACAGCAAGTGGATTTGATGTTCCAGCTGGAATGAAGAATCCAACAAGTGGAGATATATCTGTAATGCTAAATTCTATTATGGCAGCTCAAAACTCACATAAATTTATATATAGAGGTTGGGAAGTTGAAACAACTGGAAACGATTATTCACATGCAATTTTAAGAGGATATGTAAATAAATTTGGACAATCTTTACCAAATTATCATTATGAAGATCTAATTCGATTAAATGAAAATTATATGAAAATGGGATTAAAGAATCCTGCAGTAATTATAGATACAAATCACTCAAATTCAGCAAAAAAATTTGAAGAACAAATAAGAATTTCTAAAGAAATAATGAATAATAGAAATTCATCTAAAAGTATTAAAGAATTAGTCAAAGGACTAATGATTGAAAGTTATTTAGAAGATGGATCTTGTAATATAGAAGAAAGAGTATATGGAAAATCTATTACTGACCCATGTCTTGGATGGGAAAAAACAGAAAAACTTATATTAGATTTATATAAAATGATTTAATATTTTTTGTCTATATAAATATAATATGTTATAATATAAGTGTAGTTTCTGGCGATTCAAATAGGAGGGTAAAAAAATGAAAAAATCGAATGCAGAAGAATTTGCAAAAATTGCAAAAGAAATGTCTCAAATTGTCCGGATAGATATGGCAAGATGCAGTGAACTGGAAGAATTTGTCTGCTCCCATAAGGAAGAGATTTCTACTGAACGCGAAAAGTTTTTAGAAAAACTTGCAGCCTTATCGGCAGAATATGCAGATTTTTTAAAAAGATTCAGAAATGTAGAGTTCGATCCAGCCAAATACGGGAAAAAGTGGGATGAAACATTTATTACTACTCTCGTAATTATGGCCGAAGAAGAACTTTGCGACGACCTTATGGAGTTTGTACTGGATACCACTAACCACAAAGCCGGGGAAGACTTTTTACAGCTCCCGCCGAAGTCTGTCAACTGACAGACTTCGGTAATTGCATTCTATTATATTTTTATACATAAAAAAACAATTTTGCTTTTTATAAGAAATAACTTTCCATTTAAAAACAAAATTGTCTTTTTTTATTTTCTATTTTAAAAATCCGCGATATGCTTTAAATGCATTATATACATCTACTTTACTTGTTAGTTCATATGGTGAGTGCATTGATATAACAGGAACTCCACAATCTACTACTTCCATTCCACGATTTGCAAATGTAAGAGCTATTGTTCCTCCTCCACCTTTGTCTACTCTACCAAGCTCTGAAGAAACATATTTTACATTATTCTCATCATATATTCTTCTTAAATCTGCCACAAATTCTGCTGGCGCTTCTGAAGCACTTGATTTTCCTCTTGCTCCTGTATATTTACAAATACAAACTCCATATCCTAATCTTGCAGCATTATAATTTTCAAATGCACTTGAAAATGTTGGATCATATCCTGCATCAACATCTGCTGATATTACTCTAGAATTACTAAATGTTTTTTCTATATTATTTGGATAACTTTCTCCATTTTTTTCTAAAAGTTCAACTATGAATCTTTCAAAACTACGAGATTCCATTCCAGTTACACCAACAAATCCTATTTCTTCTTTATCAGTTAAAACACATATTGCTGTTTTTGTAGGATTATTTACTTCTAACATAGCCCTTAATGATGCATAACAGCAAACTTTATCATCTTGGCCATAAGCTCCTATTAAACTTTCATCAAACCCAACACTTTTTGCTTTAAAAGCAGGAACAAATTCTATTTCTGAGCTTGTAAAATCTATTTCCTTTATTCCATATTTTTCATTTAATATTCTTAAAATATTTAATTTTACCTTTTCAGATATTTTTTTATCATCATAAGGAATTGAACCAGCTACAATATTTAATTCTTCTCCTTCAACACCTTCTGATAATTTTCTAGTATCTTGAGCTCTTGATAAATGTGGTGGTAAATCTGTTATATAAAACACAGGATCACCTTCTGATTCACCAACAGATACATTTATTCTCTCCCCATTAGGTTTAGCTATAACTCCATGCATACTAAGTGGAATAGTTGTCCATTGATATTTTCTAATACCTCCATAATAATGAGTTTTTAATAATCCAAATTCATTATCTTCATATAGAGGATTTTGTTTCAAATCAATTCTTGGAGAATCACCATGAGCTGCTACTATATTTAACCCATTTTCCATCTTTTCACTGCCAATAACAGCCATATATAGAGCTCTTCCTCTATTTACCCAAAAAACTTTATCACCAGGATTTAGAGAATCTACTTCTTTTAAGTCCTTAAAATTGTTTTTTAATAGTATATCTTTAGATGTTGTTACTATTTCTTTTTCTGTTTTAGCCTGATTTAAATAAAACATATACTCATCTGCAAATTTAAAAACTTCTTTTCTTTCCTCTTCGCTTAAATCCTCCCAACCGTTCCTCCTATTATTGAAAAGTTTTTCTTTTAGCACTTCTCCTTCTGTTTTTTCCATTTTAAAACCACCTTTCTTTTTATTATGTATTTTTAACAGAAATTACATTCCATATACTTCTAAAATTTTTGATTTGATTCTTATTGGAACATTTGAAATTCTGTAGGCATCAGTTAAAGTTTTACTTGATCTTAAAGCTTTATCTTCATCTTTTGAGTATACATGTGCAACAATCTCTCCTACTTTAACTTCATCTCCTACTTTCTTTTCAAAAACAATTCCTGCTGTATTATCTATTTCTTCCGGATTATCAGTTCTTCCTACTCCTAAAAATTTTGCAATACTTCCTACAATATCACAATCTATTTCTGAAACAAATCCATCTTTAGTCGCATAAACTGGTAAACTATATTTTGCATTTTCAAATTTATCTATACTATCTATATAAGACACATCTCCACCTTGCGCTGATATCATTTGTTTAAATTTTGTCAATGCTTTACCAGATTTTATAACTTCTCTAATCCTAGCTTGATTAATATCTTGATCTTTTTCTCCTAATGCTATAGCTTGAATAGTACTTCCAAGAGCCATAACAATTTCATTAACATCTTCTGTCATATAACCATTTAATGCTCTTACAGTTTCTTGAATTTCTAAATTATTACCTATACTTTTACCAATAGGTTCGTCCATAGCAGTAATTACATAACCTACTTGTTTATCTAATCTTTTTCCTATTTTAACAAGCAATTTTCCAAGTCTACTAGCTGTTTTTCTATCTTTTAAATAAGAACCTGTTCCACAAGTTAAATCAAAAACAACTTTATTACTTCCTGTTGCCACTCTTAAACTCATCATACTAATTGCAATTAAAACTATACTATCTTTACAAGCTATTTCATTTCTAAGTCTATATAGTTTAGATTCAGCTGGTGCCAAATTTAAATCTTGACTTACTATACTAAGTCCTATTTTAGAAACATTATCAATAAATTCTTTAACACTAATACTCGGATTAAATCCAGGAATTGCACATAATTTATCTATAGTTCCTCCCATAATGCCACATCCTTTGCTGGAAACTTTTGCTACTGATAACCCAAGAGCTGAAACAATTGGCATTAATATTAAAGTAATTTTATCTCCAACTCCTCCTGTACTATGTTTATCTACAATATTACTAGAAACTTTAGTTAAATCTAAAACATCTCCTGAAGATCCGATTTCTTTTACAAATTCCACAATTTCATTTTCTGTTAATCCGTTTACATAGATATAACTCATTAAAGCTGCTGCTTGAACATCTGAGATTTCACCTTTTGTATATTTACCAACAAAATATTTAATCTCATCTTTTGTAAGCTCGCTTTTTAATCCACCATTCCTTTTTTTGGCAATTATAGTATTAATATCCATTATTTTACCTCTTTTCTATTTATCTTTTGGAATCCAGTCATCTTTTATAAATGATCTTCTGTGTATTTGGCATAATCCATTTTCTTTTATCGCTTGAATATGGAAAGCAGTCCCATATCCTTTATGTTTTGCAAAACCATATACTGGATAAACTTCATCCCATTCTCTCATTATTCTATCCCTGGTAACTTTTGCAATTATTGATGCACAAGATATACTATATTCTTTGCTATCACCTTTTATTTCTGAAATATATGGAATTCCTAAAGTATCAATTCCAGTTAACGCATCCACTAATATAACGTCTGGTTTTACAGCTAATTCTTTTAGAGCAGTGGTAACTGCAAGTTTTGTAGCATTTAAAATATTTATATTATCTATAACTTTATGGTCAATTATTCCAACTGAATAACTAATTGCCTCACTAGTAATTTTTTCATAAAGCATTTCTCTTTTGCTTTCAGATATTTTTTTAGAATCATTAACACCTTCAATCATAGAATCTCTTGGCATTATTACAGTTCCAACAACTACAGGTCCGGCTAATGGTCCTCTACCTGCTTCATCTATTCCACATATAAATTTTACTTTTTTACTCTCATATAATTTTTCTTCATTTGCTTTAAGATTAGTTAGTCTTTTTAATTCTTTTTCCTTCATCTATATTGCTCTTTTCTACCTAGTTTTCCTCTAATTCTGATAAGATATATATTATACTATCTTCAGTTTCATAACCTTTTGTACTTGCTACATCAACTGTATCTTTAGTAATATTATATTGAATTATAAAGCTTTCAGTTGAAGCAACATTTTCTGTATCAATTCCCTGTTCTGCAAGCTTAGATTCATTCCACACACAATAAATATATTCACAAGAACTTTCTTCATTAAATCCAACTTCTGAAACCTGAGCAGAAGTTGCTTGTTCTCCCAATTTTTCTAAACTTTCATTTGTTCCGTCAAACAAATAATCTTCCAATAAAGTTGCAGCTCTAGATCTTATCAAATATAAATTTGTCATTAATCTGTTTTTCTCAGAGTTTCTAATAAGGTCTGTACCAGCACTCATTGTAACTCCAAAAATTATAAACATCAAAATAATAGCTACAACTAATAATCCTAAAGTTACACCCTTTTTATCTCTTAACATTTTTTCTCCTAATTTTAAGTTTATTTTAAAGATTTATATGTATTATATCTTTAGTAAATAATTTTTTCAATACAAAATTTGTTTTTTTTATTGTATTATGAAAACTTTATGTATATAATTAAGAAAATTTAGGAGGTCTTAATATGGATAATGATAATGAATTTAATTACAGTTCTGATAACAATTTCAAACAAGTTCCAGTAAAAAACAAAAATGGATTTGGCAAAACTGTATTTGTTCCTCTTATATCAGGAATAGTTGGAGCTGCTTTGGTTGTTGGAGTTTGCTTTGGAATTCCTAGTGTAAAAGAAAGATTACTTAGTTTAAATTCTTCAACAGCTTCAGAAAATGGTTCTTCAAATTCTTCTACATCTGCTAATTCCGAATATAATGCAACATTAATGGATATAGCAGAATACTCAGAAACATCTGTAGCAGTTGCTGAATCTGTATTACCATCTGTTGTTGGTATAACAGTTGAATATAATGTATCAAGTTTTGGCCAAAGTGGTATAGCTACAGCTACTGGATCTGGAGTAATAATTAGTGAAGATGGATATATAATAACAAATAATCATGTTATTAATGCAGAAAGTTCTTCAATATATTATCAAGTAACAGAAGCAACATCAATAAAAGTTCATCTTTATGGAGATTCAGATGATGTTCAATATGAAGCAGAAGTAGTAGGAAGTGATAGCACATCTGATTTAGCAGTATTAAAAATTGAACCTGATCAAGAGTTAACAGCAATAAAAATAGGTGATTCAGATAACTTAAGAGTTGGTGAATTTGTTATGGCTGTTGGTAATCCATTAGGATTAGATAGTTCTGTTACATGTGGTGTAATAAGTGCATTAAATAGAGAAGTTACAGATAGTGATGGAAATACTTACTTAACAATTCAAACAGATGCAGCTATAAACTCTGGAAACAGCGGTGGCGCATTAGTTAATAGCAAAGGTGAATTAATAGGAATAAATTCTTTAAAACTTTCTAATAGCAGTAGTTCAGAAACTACTATTGAAGGAATTGGATTTGCTATTCCAGTAAATTCTTCAATGGATATTATTAATCAGCTAATTGAATATGGAACTGTTAGAAGACCATATATTGGAATCTCAGGTTCTTCTTTAACAGAAGCTTTATCAGAAAGATATAACTACCCAGTTGGAGTTTATGTAGAAAGTGTTGAAGAAGGTGGACCAGCAGAAGAAGCTGGATTAGAAGTTGGTGATGTTATAACTGAAGTTGATGGTCAAGCAGTAGAATCCGTTGAAGAAATAAATACAATAAAAAATACTTATTCAATTGGAGATACTATTTCACTTACTGTTTATAGAAACAATGATTATATAACAATTGACGTTACATTAGGAGAAACTCCAGAAGAAACAGAAGAAGAAACACCTACATTAGAAAATCAATCAGATCTTTATAATTACTACTTTAACTACTAATTTCATAGTTGTCCCCCCAATAACGGGGGATTTTTTATTTTATAAAAAAATTACTTCCTGGCATTAATATGCCAGGAAGTAATTTTTTCTATCTTTTTAAATTTAAATCTGTGGAACAACGTCCCCCCTTGGCACATTTTTACATAATCTCTGTCAAATATTCATGTATTCTTATTACAAGTTCATCATGTGCCTCTTCTAAGCTCAAACCTTCTAATTGAGCACCAGCCAAAGTAATATGGCCTCCTCCACCCAATTTTTCTAGAATAATTTGTACATTTATATCACCTATTGAACGACCACTTATAAAAATCTTTTCTCCAACTTTTCCCATAACAAATGAAGCTGTAATATTACTAATTGTAAGTAACTCATCTGCTGCTTTAGCACAAATTAAATTTGTATTTTCATCTTCTTTTTCACAAACTGAAATAGCAATACTATCTTCAATTATTTCAGCTTTTTTCACAATATCTGCTATTTCATTATAACTTTCTAAATCTGCTTGAAACCATTTTTTTACTTTTATAATATCTACTCCATATTTTCTAAGATATGCTGCAGCCTCAAAAGTTCTAACACCAGTTTTAAAAGTAAAATTTTTAGTATCTACCATAATTCCACCATATAAACTTTCTGCTTCAATTAAATTTAAAGTAACATCATCTTTGGCATATTGAATTAATTCTGTAACAAGCTCTGCCGTAGATGAAGCATACACTTCGTGGAATGACACTTCAGCATCTTCTATAAAATCTGTACTTTTTCTATGATGATCTATAATTATTTTTCTTTTCGCTGCATTTAAAATACTTGGAAACTCTACAAAACTTGTTTTATGAGTATCAACTATTATTAGTAAAGTATTATTAGAAACAAGTTTAATAGCTTCTTCTTCCGTAACTATTGCATTTTTATATTCATCAATAGAGTTTAACTCTTCCCAGAATTTTCCTAAAGAATCTCCAATTGGTTCTGTTACAATATTGCATTCTTTTCCTAGGGATTTAGCTAATTGATACATTCCAAGAGCAGAACCGAAGTGCATCTATATCTATATTTTTATGACCCATTAAAACAATATTATCTGAATCTAAAATACTTCTTGCTATAGATTTTGCCATATTTCTAGCTTTAACTTTAGTTCTTTTTTCTGTTTCTAATGTTTTACCACCATAGAACTTATATTTTCCATCTTTTCTAACAGCAGCCTGATCTCCTCCACGCCCTAGAACAATATCCATTGTAGCTAAAGCATTTCTATATTTTTCATAATTTGTCTTTCCATCCGAAGTTACTGCAATACTAAGTGTTACTGGAATTTTAGTACCAGTTTCTATAGATTTAACTTTATCTAAAATATTAAATTTATCATTTTCCATTTTAGTTAAATATTGTTTTTCAAAAATATATATAAATGTATTTCTATCATTTTTTACTATTAATCCGCCAGTTTCAGTAGCCCAGTCCATTATAGCCTTTTCAATTTTGGCAACAAGTTCTACTTTTTCTTCTGGTAAAGCTTTCTGTATAATATCGTCATATCCATCAATAGTAGCAATCCCTACACATGTAGATTCATTATTATACTTATTTAAAAGGTCAATATATTCTGTATCATCAAGGAAATATAAAATTAGCATATATTCTCTTTTCTTTTTTCTTTCTCTTTTTCTAATATTTGCAATTGTACCTTTAATTCTATATGATTTACCATTTATATTTAAATTTTTATTGAATTCTTGAGCATGATTATTTTCAATATCAAGTTTTATTTCTTTAACAATTAAATTTAAATAAGTATTTATCTCAACATTACTAAATATTTCCGTAAACTTTTTGCTTCTCCAAATAATGCTTCCATCTGTTTCTATAATAACAAGTGGAATTGGAGAGTTTACTAATGTACTTTTTCCTGCAGTACTTACATCCATTGTTATCTCTTCAATATGGCTAACAATTTCATTCTTTTTTCTACCATTTTCTAAAAATGTATAAATTGAAATCAATATAACCAAAATTATTGATGGTAATATCCAATGCCAATCATAAACACATAATAATACGCACAATATAATTATAATAACTAAATATATTCTAACTTTAGCTACTATTTTTTCTATAAAATTTCCATTCGAATCGGACATAAAAACTCCCTTATATTTAAAATTAAAAAACTTTGAAGTTTCTAATATTATAAGCAAAATAACATATTTATTATATTACTATACTACCAAAAAGTCAAATTTACTCTTCAACATTAATAGTATATGAAGTTGTTCTTCCACTAATTTCATCTGTAACTATAATACTTACAGAGCCTTCTGCCACACCAGTAACTATTCCGTTAGAATCAACTGTAGCAATAGTTTCATCTGATGAAGCATATGTTACATTTACTGTAGCATCTTTTGGAGTAGTTGTATAAGAAATTTGAGTTTGTTCGCCAACATCTATTGTTTTATATTCAGAAGAAATAACAAGTCTTGTTACAAATTCTACAACATTAATTGTTATCTCACTTTGAATATCATATTCTGTAGAAATAGCAGTAATAGTTGTAACTCCTTCTTCTAAGGCAGTAACAGTATTTCCTTCTAATGAAACCACGTCTGTATCAGAAACAACTAACTCATAACCTCCTATTACATCATTTCCATCGATAGTAACATAAAGTTCAGTCACACCATCTTCAACTGATAAATAATAACTATCTGATACAAGTTGAATTGTATGTGTTTCTGCTGTTTCTGTTTCAGAAACAGGAATTAATCTAAATCCAAAAATCTTGCCTTTTCCTAAAATTAAGACAAGTGTAATAATAACTGTAATTATAAATATAATTAATGTTATTTTAAATTTCTTATTTAATCTATTCTCCTTATTAACTTTATTTTTCATTATATACTAAATCCTTTCTAAAAGTACTCTTCAAATTTAACATTAATATTATATCATAAGCATAATTTCACGTAAAGCAATTAATTGAAAATAAATTGTCTTAGATAAAAAATACTTGAAGCAATAGAATCCACAGTTGTGACATGAGGACAGTACTTTGTGGCATAACTTGTTTGTGACATGAAACACGTCCCTGTGGCACAAGAAAATAGGCCCTGATAATCATATCAAGGTCTACTTTTTAATATCATTTTTTCAAATTGAAGTCTGTGGAACTTTTTTTGTGCCATGGAACAATGTCTCATTGGCACATTTTAATCTTCATACATAATATAATACTGAGCCAATTCTCTTTTATCTAAAATATTTTGCATATTTTCAGGTAATTCAGAAGTCCAATATAAATTTCCTTCTGTATCTTGTGACACAAGATAATTACTTGATGGTAAAACATCTTTTATTGAATATAACCATTTATAATAATCTGATAACTCTAATCCCATTTTATTTACTACGCTTGTAAGTATCATATCTGAACTCATATAATCCCAATTTTCTACATCACCTAAATCAAAATTTGCAAGTATTAAACATTGAGTATTATATTTTCTATATGTATCTAATAGTTCATCTCCCGTATTAAAATAAGATAAATGATTTAATGTATCATCATTTGTTTCAGTATTATATAAATATGGTAAATGATCTCCAAAAAATATTAAAATTGTTGGTTCATCTAAAGTTTGAATATATTCATACATTCTTCCTAATTGAACATCAGCATCATAAGCTCCTTGAGAATATGATAATATTAGTTCATTATAACTGTCACTTAAAGTACTTGATTCAATACTAATATCATATTCATCATACTTGTCTAATTCATATGTTTGATGACTCTGTATAGTACAATTCATATAAAATATTTTCTCACCAGCTTCTTTTTCATTAAATGCTTTTATTGTTTCATCCATTAAATATTCATCTGAAGTATAATATCCTTTATATTCTTCTTTTACATTTTTTTCTTCATATTTATCTACTCCAAGATTTTCATACACTTTTTTAGATAAATAATAATCTTTTCCAAATACAACTTTTGTATAATATCCATTATTATCTAATTCTTTTAGTAAAGATAATCTATTTTTAGAGTCTACAGTTTTATAAAATGACATAAATGGAATATATGATTTAGAAAAATAATCCAAAGTATGTCCTGTTAAAAATTGAAATTCTACATTTGATGAAACTCCACCATAAGTAGGACTTATCATATTTATAAAAATTCCCTCATCTTTTAAAGAGTTAAAATTTGGTGTAACTTCTTTATCAAAAGTAATATCATCTTCTAAAAGACTAACATCAAAAAAGCTTTCTGAAAAAGTAACTATTATATTTGCTTCTTCCCAATTATCTTGATTTTCATCACTTACATCCGTAGAAATCATTTTTTCTACTTCTTCTTTATTATAATTATCAGGCTCATAAATTCTATCTTCTAAATATATTCTATACATTCCACCAAGCATACTATCCTCAATATAATATTCAATATTTAAAGTATTAACATGAACATTATCTGAGTAATATATATTTGTAAGAATAAAATTTCTTAAAAATTTAGGCGGATTAAATAAAATTATCAAAATTACAATTGGAATTAATGATAAAAGAATCCTTTTTTTTAATTCTATATTAAAAGAAAAATTAAATTTATTAATTAGTAAAATATAAACTACCATTATTATTCCAAATGTAAGAAATTCTGGAATAAAAAAAGCAATTGTATTTAATAAACTACCTTTGGCAATTCCAGTTATACTTGCAATATTTGAAATATAAGCAAAATCAGCAATAGTAAATGGCTCTGCTGTATAAACAAATCTAAGAGCATTTATAAATAGAGCAATCCATAATATTACTGATTGAATAATAACACTTCTCTTAGAACTACCTGTAATCAAAGTAAGCATAATATTAATCAAATATAAAATAGCAATAGTAAAAATTATTGGTTTAATTTCTAATTTATAAAATATATTTATCGTTACATCCAAAAATACAATCATAAAAGTTATCATTATAAAAGGAATTGTAAGAAAAAACATTTCACATTTTGATTTATTTTTGATTTCATTTTTTTTATCATTTTCCGTTTTTTCATTATTATCTTGTATTATATTTTTACTCATTTTTCTCTCCATAAATTAATATACAAAAATTATATCATAAATTCATTTTTATTCAATTCAAATATATAATTTTTAAAAAACTTTAATAAAAAAGACTAAAATAGATCTTTCTATTTTAGTCTTTTAATGTAAATTCTTTTAATTATTATTTAAGATTTTTA
>CALXVK010000018.1 GCA_944391975.1 uncultured Clostridia bacterium | reverse complement strand
TTGGGTGTTGCGAAAGAAGAATATGACGAATTATTAGAAAATGCTATAGTAGCGATTATTAAAATATAAACTTTTCAAAAACTATTGTAAATCTTAAAGATTTATGTTAAATTACAAATAACAGTTGTAGCAAAAATTGCCAACTTGTGCATACAATTTTTGCAACATATTGCTATAACTACATTTGAAACGGAAATAAGAACCTGACCCACTAACAAAATCGCAGATAAGAAATTATCTGTTATTTTTTTGCTTTTTAAAATTTAAAGTATTTGTTAATATTTTGAGTGTGATAATTGTAAATAACTTGTCTCAAAGAAAATAATTGTATTTATAGTAAGTTTATGATATATATAAATATGATAAAATTTGATTTGGAGGTAAAAATGAATTTTGAATCAGCTCAAATTGCTTTTAACAAATATGTTATTAATTTTAATGTAAAAGATGGTCCAACTGCATTAAAGATTAGACATACTTATGAAGTTGTTAAGAAAAGCGAATATATTGCTATTGGATTGGGTTTAGATAAAGATGATATTGAGCTTGCTAAAATAATAGCTTTATTACATGATATAGGAAGATTTGAACAAATAAAAGAATATAACAATTTTAATGATGATAAAATGGATCATGCTCAATATGGAGTAAAAATATTATTTGAGGATAATTTAATTAGAAATTTTATTGAAACAGATAAATATAATGATATAATTTATAAAGCTATTTTTAATCATAATAAATTTCAAATAGAAGAAAATCTAAATGAAATCGAATTACTTCATTGTAAAATAATAAGAGATGCAGATAAACTTGATAATTTTAGAGTAAAAAAAGAAGAAAGATTTGAAGATATGTTTCCAAATGTATATAATAGTAAAACTGCTAAGTATGAGAATATAACTCCTAAAATATATGAGGATTTTATGAATCATAAATGTATTAAATTAGAAGATAGAAAAACAATGATTGATTATTGGATTTGTATTATTGCATTTATATTTGATTTAAATTTTGATGTTTCTTTAAAATATATTAAAGAAAATAACTATATAGATATTTTAATAGATAGATTAGAATATAAAAATAATAATACTAAACAAAAAATGGAAGATATAAGAAAATGTGCTAAAGATTATTTAGATTTTAGATGTTAAAAAAATAAAAAGTAAATTATAATTTCATAGTGAAATTTTAAGAGTGTCTCTAAATTTCAAAATTATTATATAGAGAAAGAGGTTTATTGTATGAAAATAAAATTAATTGGAACAGGTTCTATAGGAGCTTTACAATCAAGTGCATGTACATTAATAAATGAGAATATTTTAGTTGATATGCCAAATGGTATTGTAAAAAGAATGAAACAATTAGATGTAAATGTGTCTAAAATAAAAAGAATATTAATAACACATTTACATGGAGATCATTTTTTAGACATTCCATTTTTTATGCTTGAAAAATTTTTTACAAAAAATAATGATGAAATAGAAATTTTTTGTCCACCAGAAACACAAGAAAAAGTAAAGCAGATTTTTGATATTACATTTCCTGGTGATTATGAAAGAGTTACTAAAAATACAAATATTAAATTTTATGAATTTAATAAATTAGATAAAAAAGAAATTTTAGAAAATGTTTTTGTAACTTCTTATGTTGTAGAACATGGAAATCTAAAAAATTCAAATGGATATATTATTGAAAATGAAAATAAAATAATTGGATTTTCTGGAGATAGTAGGTTATGTGATAACATTGAAGAAATTGTAAGTAAAAGTGATATTTCTATACTGGATATGAGTTTAGCAGAAGATGGAAATAATTCACATATGGGATTAAATGATATAGAATTTTTATGCAATAAATATAAAGATAAAAAAATAATTACAACACATATGCAAGATTATACAAGAAAAATGGCTAAGCTTAAAGGTATAGAAAACTTAATAGTTCCAGAAGATGGAGATATTATTGAGATATAAAAGGATGAGGTTTATGAACAATTTAGAAGAGAAAGAATTAGCAAATAAAATAAGAGAAATGAATTGTGTTACATATGATATTAGAGATGAATATTTTAAAGATATGAATTATAAGGATATTAGAGATTGGCTTGAAAAACATGGAATTAATAGACATATAACAATTGATCTTATATCTGCAGGAGTAATATTTATTGTAAAATCTAAATCCAAAAACAATAAAGTTTTATTACAAATACGTGCAACAGAAGAAAACCCAAGAATTGGAGTTTTTGGTGGAGGTGTTGAAAAAAACGAAAAACCGGAAGATACGATTGTAAGAGAACTAAAAGAAGAAATGAATCTTGAAATTAAAAAGGATGAGCTTAAATTTATAGAAGTTGTTGAACATGATTTAAAATATAAAAATGGGGATAAAGCTCATTATAAGGCTATAGTATATACTGCTGAATTAGATGAATTTCCAACAATAAAGCTTGATGATGAATCAAATGGAATCATTGCAATTTCTAAAGAGAATTATAATAATTTTATAAATATTAAAGATAATAGTAATATTCAAATAGAAAAATTCTGGGAAAAAACTATTGAAAGAATTCTTGAAATTTAGGAATATATTAGAAAAATGAGTAGGTTCTAAGCTTACTTATTTTTTTAAAAAATATCGCAAACAAGTGTTTACAATGTTAAAAATGCATGATATAATACGAATAGATTTTCGGTGGAGGAATATTATGCAAGATTGTAACAAAAATACTTATATTGCAGTAGATTTAAAAAGTTTTTATGCTTCTGTTGAATGTAGAGAAAGAGGACTTAATCCTATAAAAACTAATCTTGTAGTTGCAGATAATGAAAGAACAGAAAAAACAATTTGTTTAGCTGTGAGTCCTTCTTTAAAATTTTATGGAATACCTGGAAGAGCAAGGCTTTTTGAAGTTATAGAAAAAGTAAAAGAAATTAATATGGAAAGAAAATATAAAATATTTAATCATAAATTTACAGGAAAGTCTTATGATAATGATGAATTAAAAAATAATCCCAATTTAGAATTATCTTATATTATTGCAAAACCTAGAATGGCATTTTATATAAAATATAGTTCTAAAATTTATAATATATATTTAAAATATTTTTCAGAAGAGGATATAGTTGTTTATTCTATAGATGAGGTTTTTTGTGATGTTACACATTATTTAAAAATATATAAAATGACTGCAAAAGAATTAGTAACAAAGATTATTCAGGAAATTTATGATACTACTGGAATAACAGCAACAGCTGGAATTGGAACAAATTTATATTTATGCAAGGTTGCAATGGATATTGAAGCTAAACATGTTGTACCAGATAAAAATGGAGTAAGAATTGCAGAACTTGATGAAATGTCATATAGAAAATCTCTTTGGAATCATAGACCTATAACAGATTTTTGGAGAGTTGGTAAAGGTTATTCAGAAAAACTCGCTAAATATGGAATATATACGATGGGAGATGTTGCCAGAATATCTATAAATAATGAAGAGATTTTATATAAATTATTTGGAATAAATGCAGAACTTTTAATAGATCATAGTTGGGGATGGGAGCCATGTACTATAGAAAATATAAAAAATTACAAGCCAGAGAATAAAAGCATAAGTAATGGTCAAGTTTTACGAGAGCCATATAATTGTGAAGATGCAAGAATTATAATAAAAGAGATGGCAGAACAGCTTTCATTAGATTTATTTCAAAAAAGATTAATAACAAATCAAATTGTCCTAACTATTGGATATGATATAGAAAATTTAAAGAATTCATTGATAAGAAATTCATATAAAGGTGAGATAACTACTGACCATTATGGTAGAAAAGTGCCTAAACATGCTCATGGAACTATAAATTTAAAGAAAAAAACATCTTCTACTAGAAATATAGTAGAAGCTACTGTAGAATTATATGATAAAATTATAAATAAAAAACTTTTAATAAGAAGAATAAATATATCTGCTAATAATTTGGTGAATGAGTCCAATAATATAGAAGAAATTTCATATGAACAGATGAATCTATTTACAAATTATGAAAAACAAGAAGAGAACGAAAAAATAAAAAAACAGAAGCTGATACTTGAAAAAAATATTCAAAAAGCAATATTAGGAATTAAATATAAATATGGAAAAAATGCTATTTTAAAATGTATTGATTTACAGAAAAATGCAACTGCAATTGAAAGAAACAAACAAATAGGAGGTCATAGAGAATGATAATAAAAGATGATTATAATGATATTATAAATTTACCTCATCATATATCTAAAAAACATCAGCAAATGTCATTAAAAGATAGAGCTGCTCAATTTGCTCCATTTGCAGCATTAACTGGATATGATGAAGCTTTAAAAGAAGTGGCAGAATATGTAAGTAAAAGCTGGCAGTAATAATTAAAATATATTGTTAAAAAATTAAAACTATGATATATTAAATTCAAACAAAAATAGAAGGATTTAATTATGAGTTTATTTGATCAATTTAATGAAACAATTTTGTATAAAAAGGACAGTGAATTAGAATTACAAATAGATGCTTTAAGAAAGATAAATAACAAGTATCCTAATAATGAGAAAATATCTCAAAAATTGAGAATATGTGAATTAGGTTTAAAAGGTGAGAAAGAAATTGAATTCGAATTAAAAAATGCTAACATTGGAATGTATGTATTACATGATGTCAATTTAGAATATGATGATTTAAAAGCACAAATTGATTATCTTGTAATAACTCCAGCATATATTTACTTTATAGAGTCAAAAAAATTAATAGGAAATATAGCAATAAATAATAGAGGAGAATTTATTAGAGAATATCAATATGGAAATAAAAAAATAAAGGAGGGAATATATTCTCCATTAAGACAAGCTGAAAGACATATAGATGTATTTAAAAAAATTTGGAAATCTCAAAATAATTCAATTATAGATAAAACATTAAGAAAAAATATGATTGATAATTGGTATAAACCATTAGTTGTTATGGCAAATAGTAAAAATATATTAAATATTAGATATGTGCCTAAAGAAATAAAAGAAAAAGTAATAAGATCAGATTCTTTAATTAATTATATAAAAAATGATATTGAAAATACAGAAAAACAATGTTTATCTAATAAGAAACAGTTGAGTTATGTGGCATATAGTATAATGCAAAATTATAATAAAGAAATAAATAGAGATTATGAACAAGAATTTAGAGATTGGATAAAAAAAGAAAATGTTTTAGAAATTAATAATAAAAAAAATAATAACGATATTTTAGATATTAAAAATAGATTAATACAATATAGGAGCAACAAATCAAAAGAAAGAAATATACCAGCTTATTATATTTTTAATAATGATGAATTAGAAAAGTTATTGTCTTTATTACCAAAAAATTTTGAAGAATTAAAAAAGGCTAAAATATTATCTGATATTAAATTAAAATTGCACGGAAAAGAAATTATTAGAATAATAAATGATTACTAATGTAAATATTTGGAGGTATTAATTATGTTAGAGTGTAAAATAGAAAATTTATATGATTTAAATGAAACAATTGCTAAGCCATTGTTAGAAAAATTTGTATATCCATGGGAAGCTTTGGAATCTATAGGTGATTTTATAGTAGAATTAGGGAAAAAGTTAGATCCTGAAATTTATGAATTAAAAGGAGAAAATATTTGGATAGCTAAATCTGCAAAAATTATGGAATCAGCTTATATAAATGGTCCGGCGATTATTGGGGAAAATACGGAAATTAGACATTGTGCATTTATTAGAGGTAAAGTTATTATTGGAAATAATTGTGTTGTAGGAAACTCAACAGAACTTAAAAATGTAATTTTATTTAATAATGTTCAAGTACCTCATTATAATTATGTAGGAGATTCAATTTTGGGATATAAATCTCATATAGGAGCTGGGGCTATAACATCGAATGTAAAATCTGATAAAAAACTAGTTGTGATAAAATCAAATAAAGAAAAAATAGAAACTGGATTAAAAAAAGTTGGAGCAATGGTTGGAGATTTTGTAGAAATTGGTTGTGGAAGTGTATTAAATCCAGGAACAATTATTGGAAAAAATACTAATATTTATCCGCTTTCATCAGTAAGAGGAGTTGTTTCAGAAAACTCAATATATAAAAATAAAAATGAAATTATTACTAAAAACTAAAAAAATTTCAATATCTACTTCACAAAAACAAAAATTATAAGTATAATAATGCTTGTGATTTTAAAAACAATATTATATGAACTTAAGATAAGGGGTAATAGATTTGGAAAAAATAGACTATTTAATAGAGTATTTAGTTAAAGAAAATGAAGCAATAAATATAAATGAAATACCAGTAAATTGTGTAGATAAAAAGAATTTATATCGTTCTTTATGTAATATAAGAAAACCAAGAAAGATTTCACCAGAATATTTAGAAATCGAAGATGAATATCTTCAAGAGGAACTTAGTAAAAAACATATTACTTATGATGAGGATTTAGAATATGTTTCACAAGTTTATCCAAAATCAAAATTAGAATTTAAAAACAAAATTTGTTTATGGAAAGGCGATATTACATTACTAAAAGTAGATGCAATTGTTAATGCAGCTAATTCAGGAGGGCTAGGTTGTTTTATACCATGTCATAAATGTATAGATAACTGTATACATTCTTTTAGTGGGATTAGGTTAAGATTAGAATGTGATACAAAAATGGATGAAATAGGAACTTTAGAAACTGGTAAAGCTTTTATAACAAAAGGATATAATTTGCCCGCAAAATATGTTATTCATACAGTGGGTCCAATAATAAATTTAAGAGTAACTAAAGATGATAAAGAAAAGTTAGCAGATTGTTATATAAATTCTTTAAAATTAGCTATGAGAAATAATATAAGAACAATAGCATTTCCGTGTATTTCAACAGGAGAATTTAGATTTCCTAAAAAAGAAGCTAGTAAAATAGCAATAAGAACAGTTACAGAGTTTTTAGATGAACATGGTGTAGAATTTGATAAAATAATATTTAATGTTTTTACTGATGAAGACAATAAAATATATGAACAAAATTTACAAAATTATTATTTGAAATAATATTGGAGGAAATAAATGAAAGTAGTTAGTAAACAAAGAAATAGTAGAATGTGTGCTATATGCGGACTTGATAATGAATATGGAGTTAAAGCTCCATTTTATAATATGGAAGATAGAAGTGTTATGACTAAATTTCAATATAAAAATCAACATCAAAGTTTTCCTGGAAGAGTTCATGGTGGTTTAATTACAGCAATGCTTGATGAAATGGGATTAAGAGCTTTATGGGCAGAAGAAGGAAATGAAAATACATATGGTGTTACAATGGATTTAAATACAAAATATAGAAAACCTACTCCTTATGGAGAAGTTATTATAGGAAGAGGAAAAATTGTAAAAAATAGTAATAAATTTTTTGTTACAGAAGCTGAACTTTTAGATGGTTTAGGAAATGTTTTAGCAAATGGAACTATAAAATATTTAAAGTTAAAACCAGAAGTAATTTGTGGAGATAATATTGATATCCATGAAGAAATGTGTTATTTAATTGATGATGGAGTAAAAGAAATTAATTAATTAATTTAAAATAATCAAAAAATGATTGCAAATGTAAAGTGCACCCAAAATGTTAAACAAAAAACTTAACATTTGGAGGTGTATTTTTTATTTATTTTATAACTTAAAGAAGAAAGTTCAAATGCTTGATAAATATTTGTTTTTATGATAAAATAACTTGACTATAAATAGGAAAGGAAGAAATATGAAAAGAATTTTAGTTGTTGCAATTTGTATTGTTATACAATTAGTTTTCTATTTTATAGCTTTAGTTGGTTTTGTAGAGCAATACACATTACTAAGAGTTTTACTATCAATTGTAAGTGTTGTTACAGTTTTAGAAATAGTAACAGTTAATAAAAATTTAACTAATAAAGTTCCATGGATTGTTCTAATTGCTTTATTTCCAGTTTTTGGCTCATTATTATATATAACTTTAGGACATAATTTATATAATAGTAAAATATTAAGAGCAATAAAGAAAAGTATACCAAAGAGTCAAAAGTATTTAAAACAGGATAGAGATGTTTTAGAAGAAATTAAAGATAAGGATAAATTTATTTATGGACAAGTTAAATATTTAGCTGATTTTGCAAAATATCCTATATATAGAGCAAATGAAATTAAATATTTTCCGTTAGGTGAAGATGCTTACAAAGTAATATTAAAAGAGTTAAAAAAAGCTGAAAAATTTATTTTTATAGAATATTTTATTATATCAGATGGTAAAATGTGGAATGAAATATTAGCAATTCTTGAGGAAAAAGTAAAAAAAGGTGTAGATGTTAGAGTTATTTATGATGATATAGGATGCGCTACTTCTTTACCAGATAATTATGATAAAATATTAGAAGAAAAAGGAATTAAATGTATAGATTTTAACAAATTAAAATTAGTTCTTTCTGTAATTTTAAATAATAGAGATCATAGAAAAATATTAGATATTGATGGAAGAGTTGCTTTTAGTGGTGGAATCAATATTGCTGATGAATATATAAATGAAAAAGAAAGATTTGGGCATTGGAAAGATAATGCAATAATGGTAAAAGGTGAGGCTGTTTGGAATTTTACTAATATATTTTTAGAAATTTGGAATGCGTATAGAGAAGAAAAAAATAAATATACAGAATATAAATATAATTTTTCAAAAGAGCCACTTAAAACAGATGGATTTATTTGCCCATATGGAGAAAATCCATTAGATAATGAAAATGTTGGTGAAAATGTTTATATGAACATATTAAATCAGGCTACAAAATATTGTTATATTTTTACACCTTATTTAATAATTGGCTCTGAAATGATAAGTGCTTTAAGTTTAGCTGCTAAGAGAGGTGTTGATGTTAGAATTATTGTTCCAGGAATTCCAGATAAGAAAATTGTTTATGCAACTACTAAATCATATTATTATATGCTGTTAGAACAAGGAGTTAAAATATATGAATATACTCCAGGATTTTTACATAGTAAAGTTTTTGTGTCTGATGATAAAGTTGCAACAGTTGGAACACTTAATTTGGACTATAGAAGTTTGTATTTACATTTTGAATGTGGTACATACATATATGAAGCTAATGTTATTAAAGATATTAAAAAAGATGTTATTGATACAATAAAGCAGAGCAAAGAAGTTAAATTTGAAGATATAAAGAAAACAAAACCAAGTTTTTTAAAAAGTGGTCTATTAAGATTAATAGCACCATTACTATAAAGTTGTTATAGAAATAAATTAATATGAAAAACTCTTGATTTTTGAGGAAATGTATAGTATAATAACAAACATCAATACCATATGCTTAGTTTTTAGGAAAAAGCCTACTTTTCACTCAGCTTATGGCAAATATAAAAAATAGGAGGATGAAGAAAATGACAAAGGAAAGAAAACAAGAAATTATTAATACTTATAAAAGAGATGAAAAAGATACTGGTTCACCAGAAGTTCAAGTAGCTCTTTTAACAGAAAGAATTAAAGAATTAACAGAACATTTAAAAGTTCATCAAAAAGACAATCACTCAAGAAGAGGACTTTTAAAAATGATTGGTAAAAGAAGAAATCTTTTAAACTATCTTTCTAAAAAAGATATTAATAGATATAGAGAATTAATTAAAAGATTAGAATTAAGAAAATAATTATATTTGAAGAACACTATTTATAGTGTTCTTTTTTTTGTCCAAAATTTACAATCTTTCAATCTTTTAGGGACACTTTAGAAAAGCTTGATGAGTTTTAAAAAATAAATAAAAACCCCCTGTTTTACTTAAAAAGCAAAACAGAGGGAAAGGAGTAGCCTCCTTATTAATTATGACCAAAGGGGTTGTTAGAGAATAAGAGATGCGATTCCTGCGACTCCAGCAACTCCCAGACCAATGATAAGTATAAAGCTAAACAAGCAGCCTCCACAGCCTGATCTGTAGCCTGGTCCTCCGTGCCATCCTCCGTGAGGTGGAGGAGGAGGTGGTGGTCCTCCGAATCCACGTCTTGGTCCACCATGTGGTCCGAATCCTGGTCCACCAGGATGACCGCCTCTTGGTCCGCCTGGTCCTGGTCTTGGCATATTCATGCCTCCTTTCTTTAAATAAAGAAAACATTTTTGCTCCTATAATATTATATAGCAAATTATTAATTTAAGCAATATAAAATTATTTAATATATCTATTTTTGTATTGCTTTTTTTTTAGAAATATAGTAAAATGTACACGTATATTTATTTGGAAAAGTAGCTTGTAAAATATGCTTATTTTATTTGAAATTTTTTAAATTAACATAAAAAGCATATTTTAGAGGTTGCTATTCAAATAAATATGCTAAATAAATTTTAGGAGGTATTTTTACATGTTTAAAACTTATAGCATGGATTTAGCAGGAAGACAACTTACAATAGAAACAGGAAAAATGGCAGGATTAGCAAATGCAAGTGTATTAGTAAAATATGGGGAAACAACTGTATTGGTAAATGCAACTGCATCAAAAGAACCAAAAGAAGGAATTGATTTTTTTCCATTATCAGTAGAATATAATGAAAGATTATATGCAGTAGGAAAAATTCCAGGTGGATTTACAAAAAGAGAAGGAAAACCAGCAGATAAAGCAATTTTAACAGCAAGAGCAATTGATAGACCACTAAGACCTTTATTTCCAAAGGACTTTAGAAATGATGTTGTTATAGATTGTTTAGTTTTATCAGTTGAACAAGATTGCTCACCAGAAGTGTGTAGCATGATAGGTGCTTCTTGTGCATTATCAATTTCAGATATTCCATTTGGAGGACCAACAGCAGCAGTTGCAGTTGGATATGTAAATGATGAAATTGTTATAAATCCAACAGAAGAGCAAAGAAAAAAATCTAGATTAAATTTAACTTTAGCTGGAACACATGATAAAATTGCAATGATTGAAGCTGGAGCAGATGAACTTCCAGATGATAAGATGCTAGAAGCAATTAAAGTAGCTCATAAAGATATTCAAAAAATATGTGAGTTTATTTCTGGAATTAAAGCAGAAATTGGAAAACCTAAATTTGAATATAAATCATTCGCAATAGATGAAGAATTTTATGAAATGATAGAAAAAGAATTCAAAGATAGAATGTATACAGATGTTCAAACGCAAGATAAAGTACAAAGAGATATTAATATGGACAAACTAACAGAAGATGTTAAAACTTGGTATCAAGAAAAATATGGTGAAGAAAAATTAGAAGAAGATGCAGGTAAAATATCTGATAGTTTATACAAATTAGAGAAGAAAACTGTTAGAAATTTAATTTTAAATGAGAAAAAAAGGGTTGATGGAAGAGGTATTTATGATATAAGACCATTATCATGCGAAGTAGGCTTAATTCCGAGAGTTCATGGTAGTGCTTTATTTTCAAGAGGTAGAACTCAAGTTTTATCAATTGCAACTCTTGGAACAAAGAGTGAAGAACAAATATTAGATGGACTAGATAATGAAACATCTAAAAGATATATGCATCAATATAATTTTCCAGGATATAGTGTTGGAGAAGCTAAAACTTCTCGTGGACCTGGAAGACGTGAAATAGGACATGGTGCTTTAGCAGAAAAAGCCCTAGTACCAGTTTTACCAAGTGTTGAAGAATTTCCATATACTATAAGAGTAGTATCTGAAATTTTAAGTTCAAATGGTTCTACATCACAAGGAAGTATTTGTGCATCAACTTTAGCTTTAATGGATGCTGGTGTTCCTATAAAAAAACCAGTTGCAGGTATTTCTACAGGTTTAATTACTGATGAAAATGATCCAAATAATTATATTGTAATTACAGATATTCAAGGAATTGAAGATTTCTTTGGAGATATGGACTTTAAAGTTGGAGGAACAAAAGACGGAATAACAGCAATTCAAGTTGATATTAAAGTTGATGGATTATCTTATGATATAATTACAGAAGCTTTTGAAAGAACTAGAAAAGCTAGAAACTATATATTAGACGAGGTAATGTTACCACAAATTTCAGAACCAAGAAAAGAAATATCTAAATATGCTCCTAAAATAGTTAATATGACTATTGATAAAGATAAAATTAAAGATGTTATTGGTTCTGGAGGTAAAACTATAAATAAAATAATTGATGAAACTGGAGTTAAAATTGATATCGAAGAAGATGGATCTGTATTTATTTATGCTGATGATATGAAAAAAGCTTTAGATGCTCAAGGTATGATTGAAGATATTGTAAGAGAAATAGAAGTTGGTGGAATTTATACAGGAAAAGTTACTAAAATTGCAACTTTTGGAGCTTTTATTGACTTAGGAGGAGATAAAGAAGGACTTCTTCATATTTCAAAAATATCTAAGGAAAGAGTAAATAAAGTTGAAGATTATTTAAAACTTGGTGATGAAGTAACTGTTAAGGTATTAGATATTGATGAACATGGAAAAATAAGTTTATCACGTAAAGATTTATATTCTGATGAAAAATAAATTTAGAAAAATTATATAGTTTTAAATTTTCTGAATTTTAGGAGGAAGTGGAAAAATAAATGAAATATTTATATATTCTTCAACAGGCACTAATATGGATTTTATTGATTTTTTGGATTTATCAACTAATTATTAGTTTTTGTGCTTTGATAAAAATAAAAGAAAAGCCATTATTAACAAATAAAAAACATAAATTTATGGCAATTATACCTGCTCATAACGAAGAAAATGTTATTGGAAATCTTGTTAAAAGTTTAAGAGAACTAGATTATCCTAAAGAGCTCTATGATATTTATGTAATAGCAGATAATTGTACTGATAAAACAGCAGAAATTGCAAAAAAAGAAGGTGCAATTGTTTATGAGAGGTTTGATGAAAAACGAAAAACTAAAGGTTATGCACTTAATTGGTTTTTAGATAAAAAAATAAAAGAAAATGCAGATTATGATGCTTTTTGCGTTTTTGATGCTGATAATATAGTTGATAAAAATTTTTTAACAGTTATGAATAAGAAATTATGTCAAGGTGAAACAATTGTACAAGGATACAAAGACATAAAAAATCCTACAGACTCATGGATTTCAAGTGGATATGCATTATTTTATTGGACTCAACATAAATTTTATCAATTAGCAAGATATAATGCTGGTCTTTCTCCATTAATGAATGGAACAGGATTTATGGTAAAATTTGATTTAATTAAAGAAACAGGCTGGAATACTAAAACTTTAACAGAAGATATAGAGTTTTCTCTTATAAATATATCTTCTGGAAATAAACTTGGATGGGCTGTTGATGCTATTGTTTATGATGAGCAACCAACAACATTTGGACAAAGTTGGACACAAAGAATTAGATGGACAGTAGGACATATGCAATGTTTTAGGCTATATACAAAAGATTTAGCTAAAGGTGTTTTAAAGAATAAAACATTAACGAGTTTTGATGGATTACTTTATATAATGTGCATACCATTATTTATTATTTCATTATTATTAATAATTGTAAATTTTGTACTATATTTGTTATCTCAGATGACTTTGGGATTGATGATATTAAATGTTCTAGGTTATCTAGCATTAGCTTATATTTTATTAATTATAACTGCTCTTGTGACACTTGTGGTTGAAAAACGTTCAATAAAGAAAATGATAAAGGGATTAATAACTTATCCAATTTTTATGGCATCATGGTCACTTGTGAATTTTGTAAGTTTATTTAAAAGAAATGTTAAATGGGATAAAATTGAACATGGTCAAAAAGCTTAATGTCCAGGTTAAGGAGGAATATATGCAAATACATGAGAAAAATGGTGGAGTTACCTTAGTAGTATTAGTTATAACTATAATTGTTCTTTTGATATTAGCTGGAATAACACTAAATTTTGGATTGTCAACAATTTATGAAGTTACAGATGATAGAACTGGAACTGAACTAGCAATGGTTGAACAGGCATTAGTTCAGCAATATACATTGCTTATAACTCAAAATCAAGATGATAGAATCGCAACAGAAATATCAGAAAATGTGCTTTTAGAAGATGATACTGATAGACCTGAAATTTTGATTGGAACTAGAATTGCAGATGTGTCTACATTAAATTCATATGGATTTGCTAAATATATAGTAGATTATATTAATACATCTGATATGACATATGAAGAATATTACTATCTTTTAGATCAAAGTGATTTAGAAGCACTTGGAGTAAAATATAATAGTGAAGAAGATCAAGAAAATCAAGAGAGAAGTTATATAGTTAATTATTCAACAGGAGAAGTTTTTGATATTGTAAATAAAATATATGAAACAACTGAAGATCCTATATATTTAGAAGGAACAGATTCTAATTCTAAAATAGATACAGAAACATATAATTTTACTGATGAATAGGAGTGAGCAAAAAATGATAGACATAAATCAGGAACTATTAAAAATAGTAGATAAAAGTGATATATTAATAGATGAGCCTATGACAAAACATACATCTTTTAAAGTAGGTGGAAAAGCTGATTATTTTGTTACAATTAGAAACACTGATATATTAAAAAAGATTCAAAAATTAGTTAAAAAAGAAAATATACCATTTTTTATTATAGGAAATGGAAGTAATTTATTAGTTCTAGACAAAGGAATAAGAGGAATTGTAGGAAAGCTAAAATTTGAAAAAGTAGATTTTTCTAAAAATATAGTAAGAGTTTCAAGTGATATTGCAGGAAGTAAATTAGCTAGAATGTGTTGCAAAAATGGTTTGTCACGGAGTAGAATTTATGGTTGGAATACCTGGAACGATAGGTGGGGCTATAAAAATGAATGCAGGAGCACATGGCTCTGAGATTAAAGACGTATTAGTAAAAACAATATGCTTAGATGAAAATGGTGAAATTATAGAACTATCAAACAAAGAACAAGAATTTAGTTATAGAAAAAGCATTTTTGAAGAAAAAAAATATATTATATTGGAAACAGAATTACAATTAAGAGAAGATAATGTTCAAGATATAGAAAATAGAATGAATGAAATGTTAGAAATAAGAAAAGAAAAACAACCTATTGAATATCCTTCTGCAGGTAGTACATTTAAAAGAAATCCAAATGCGGTAACAGCAAAACTTATAGATGAAGCTGGTTTAAAATGCTTTTCAATTGGAGGAGCGTCTGTTTCTGAGAAGCATGCAGGTTTTATAATAAATAAAGGAGATGCTACAGCTCAAGATATTTTAGATTTAATCAAATATGTTAAAAAAGTAGTATATCAAAAATTCAAGGAAAAAATTGAACTTGAAATAGAAATAGTAGGTGAAGAATAAGTTAGTTGTGTTAATTTTTATATTATTTACAACAATAGGAATAAAGAATTGTAAGAAAGGAAGAGGAAGGAGTATTATATTTAAATTTTAATACAACTTTCTCAAAAAGGAAGTTATGTTAGATTGGTTAAAATCTAGTACAAAAGTAAAAAGATGGATTTTTTTGATCTTAGTGGGAATTGCCTTAGTTTGTTATGCTTTTTCACAAGTTTTAACAATGGATGTTGTACAAGTTATTGATGTTGTAAAAATTGTTATAGAATTTGTTATTCGGATTTGTATTTGCTATTTTGGGAATTATATTTATTCAAAAAAGAAATCTAGAAATTTTAATTGAAGCAAATGATGAAACTTCTGAAAAAGGAAAAAAAGCTAAAGTTAATATTAAATCTCTTATATTTAATAGAAAAGTATTTGACGAAGGACCTAAGATTGTTGTAATTGGTGGTGGAGTCGGTCTTGATATGGTAATAAGAGGACTAAAAAAATATACAAATAATATAACTGCTATAGTTACAATGTCTGATTATGGAGAGACACCAAGTAATTCTAGACAAGCATTAGATTTATTACCGTTAAATGACATAAAAGGAAGTATAGTTGCTCTATCAGACAGAGAAGATTTGATGGCGAATTTAATGAGTTATAATTTTAAAGATGAAAGATTTAAAGGTTTAAATTTTGGCGATATATATATGTTAGCAATGAGTGAAATATATGGAAATATTTCAGAGGCTATACAAAAAAGTACAGAGGTTTTAAATATTACAGGAAAAGTTATACCTGTAACATTAGATGAAATTACAATTTGTGCAGAACTTTCAGATGGAACGACAATTGAAAAGAAAAATATGATACCTGAAATTGTTTCTCAGAGGATTGAAAGTATAAACAGAGTTTATATAAGCCCTTCGAATTGTAAACCAGCACCAGGGGTTATAGAAGCAATTAAAGACGCAGAGGCAATTATTATTGGACCTGGAAGTTTATATACAAATGTACTTCCTAACTTATTAGTAAAAAATGTTGCTAAAACTATAAAAGAAAGTAAAGCAATTAAATTATATATTTCAAATATAATGACAGAACCAGGACAAACAGATAATTATACTTTGTCAGAACATATAAGAGCAATACATAGCCATATTGGAAAAGGCGTAATAGATTATTGTTTAACAGATACTAGTGACTTAATTCCAGAGTATGTAAGAAAATACAATAAAGAAGGGTCAGATATTGTTGAATTAGATGTATCTTCAGTTACATCTCAAGGAATTAAAGTAATTAAAAGAAATTTATCATCTTTAAAATATGGTAAAATAAGACATGATAGTGGTAAAGTAGCAAAAATAATAATGGAGCTTATTTGTAATGAACTTAAATTTAAAGATATGCAAAATGATACAGAATATATGCTTATAGAATCTGTTTTAAAAGATCAAAAAAAATATATAGCAAAACAGCAAAAGAAAAATAAAAAACAAAAACAAATTGTAAAAAAAGCTACACAAAAAGTTAAAGGAAAAGATAAAAAGAAAAGTAAATTTGCTACTAAATATAAAGATAGAGTTGAATCTATCCAAAACAGCGATACACAAGCAATTGAAAATAAAAGAATAGCAGAAGAAATAGCAAAAATGGAAGCAAAACTTCAAAAAAAACCAAAAATAAGAAAATAAATAAGGAGTACAAATGAAAATTTTAAAAAAAGATTTAGATTTAAAAAGTGGAATAAGTAAAGAATGGGTAATTACAAATGGACTTGGAGCCTTATGTTCTTCAAGTGTTTTAGGAGCAAATACTAGACGATATCATGGTCTATTAGTGGCTCCTCTTTTACCACCTGCTAAACGTTATTTAATGATTTCAAAAGTTGATGAATCAATTTTGATAGATGGTAAAAACTATAATCTCTATACAAATATGTGTGAAAACTATATTTCAGATGGATACAAATATTTGGAAAGTTTTGAAAAAGAATATATACCAATTTTTAAATTTAAAGTAGAAGATGTAAAAATTACAAAAAAAATTTCTTTTGTATATGGAAAAAATATAGTTGTTGTTACATATAAAATTGAAAATAAATCAAAACCATCAAAATTTGTTTTAACACCAATTTTAGGATTTAGGGATTTTCATCAGTTACATTCTGAAAATGCTTTTGATTTAAAACAAAAGATAGATAAATCAAAAGTACGTGTTGAAATTAATGGAAATGGTTCTACTCCAATATATTTGTATGTAAAAGATGCAAATTATATAGAGCATTATAATGATGTATTTAAAAACATGTATTATTTAAAAGAAGAAGAAAGAGGATTTTATCCTCAAGAAAATTTAGCTGTTCCTGGTAGATTTGAAATAGATATTAAGCCAAATGAAATAAAAGAAATTGCTTTTATAGGATCATTAGAAGATAACATAGAAGAAATTGATGGTAATGAAGTTATTGAAAATGAAATAAAAAGGTTAGATAAAATAATAAATGATACAAAATTAATAAAAAATAAAGATAAAAAATATGATGAATTTTTAAAGACTTTAATTATTGAAGCAGATAGTTTTGTGATTTATAGACCTAGTTTTAGAACTTATTCAATGTTAGCAGGAATCCCTTGGTTTTTAGATTGGGGACGTGATGCTTTAATTGCTTTTGAAGGAATTCTTTTAGTAACAAAAAGATTTGATTTAGCAAAAGATATATTATTAACTTTTACAAGAGATATTAAATTTGGTCTAGTGCCAAATGGATATTCAGGATATGACAATAGACCGTTATATAATAGTGTTGACGCTTCATTATTACTTTTTGAGCAGGTAAATAAATATATAAGATATACAGGTGATTATGATTTTATAAAAGAAAATTTATACGAAAAACTAGTAACAGTAATTACAAGTTATAGTAATGGAATTGATTTAGATAATAATAATATTTACATAGATAAAGATGGTCTTTTAGTTTCTGGAACTGAGGATACCCAAAATACATGGATGGATGTAAAAATTAATGGTTTTGCTGTAACTCCTAGAAATGGAAAAGTAGTTGAAATAAATGCTTTATGGTATAATGCACTTAAAACTTTAGAAAGTTTAGCTAAAAAATTTGGAGATACAGTTGTTGAGAAAAATTGTAAAAAAGTAGCTAATAAGCATAAAAAAGTATATAATGAAAAATTTTATAATTCAAAGAAGAAATGTTTATATGATGTTTTGGGGGACGATAAAATAAGACCTAATCAATTATTTGCTTTGTCATTAACATATCCAGTTTGGGATTTAAAATCAGAAACAGCAAAAGAAATTTTTTATACTGTTAAGAAAAATTTATTATTAAAACATGGTCTAAGAACCCTTAGTAAAGATGCAAAAGAATATGTTCCAATATATGAAGGAGATAGTTTTAAACGAGATATGACATATCATCAAGGAGTATCATGGCCATGGCTTTTAGGTTTATATTATGATAGTTTAAAAAATTTAATTAAAGCTGAAAAAGACAAAAACGTAAAAAAAGATTTAGAGCAAGAATTGAATGAGTTTGTAGAGACTACTTATAAAACATTTGAAAAAGAAGTAAAAAAAGAAGATTGCATTGGAGGAATTTCTGAAATATATGATGCTAAATCTCCATATAAAGCAAGAGGAACTTTTTCTCAGGGCTGGAGTACATCAGAGGTTTTAAGAATAGTTTTAGAGAAAAATGAAAAATAAAATTTTAAAAGATTTAGATACAATTTTCTTAGGAAAGAGGATTGATTATTATAAAAGCATAGAATCAACACATAAATTAGCCAAAAACATGAAAGATGAAGAGATTGAAGATGGGATGATTATTTTAGCAGAAAATCAAACATCTGGAATTCGGAACACATGAAAGAAAATGGATTACAGAAGTGGGAAAGAATCTTACTTTTAATATAATTTTTTCACCTGATAAGCCAATAAAAAAAATAAATGATTTAACAATTATTTTAGCAAAATGTATAGTAGAAACTTTAGATAAATTATATAAAATTAAAGTAAATATAAAAAAACCAAATGACATAATTTTAAATGGAAAAAAATTAGCTGGAATTTTAACAGAAAGTATTTCTCAAGGAAAGATTATAAAAAGAATTTATATAGGAATTGGGATAAATGTTAATCAAGAAAATTTTGATGATGAATTAGAAAACATAGCTACATCATTAAAAAAAGAATATAAAAAAGATTTTTCAAAATATGAGATTTTAAGAAAATTTTTAGAAATTTTTGAAAAAAGATATATTGATTTAATAAAAAATTAAATTTATTAATATATAATATTTTAAATGTAAAATTATTGATTTTTTATATTATTAAATATATACTTTATATAAATTTTAAAGAAAGTGAGACTAAAACTTTGGAAGATAATTTAGAAAAAGATTTTGAAGAGAAAAAAGATGTAAAAAAAGTAAAGATTAGTAAAAAATCTATAATAATATGTTTAATAATAATTGCTATTGCAATTATTATTGTTAGCTTAGTTATTACTAAAAGAACTAGTAATGTTGTTGGAAATACAATTGGAAATATTAGAAATTATGGATATATTGTAACAGATGATAATTATTTATATTTTATGAGTCCAAATGATGAAGGTTCAGCATTAGGAATTCGTAAAATAGATAAAAATAATTTAAGTGGCGAGTCAGAGATGTTAATAGAAGATAATTGGCAAATAGTTGGATTAAATTATATGGATGGATATCTTTATTTTATAACAATGGCAGATCCTGAAGATAGTGATTCAGATGATATAGTGGATAATAAAATTCATAAAATGAAAACAGATGGATCAGATCATACTATAATAAATGATAATGAATTTAATAATGATTGTTATGAAATTTATGTTATTAAAGATAAAATTTATTATATAGGAATCGATGAATGCATTTATTATATGGATTTAGATGGAAATAATAAAACAAAATTAAATGATAATGCTTCAGGTTTTTTAGGAATAACAGAAGATTATATATTCTTTAATAAAATAATAGAAAGTGATGATACTGAAACTAATGATACAGAAACTGGAGATACAGAAGTTGTATCAGATGTACCTGATTATGAAACATATATGATGAATTTAGATGGAAGTAATGAGCATGCAATTTTAGAAGGTCAAAAATTATATAATATAAATGTAGTTGGTGATTATATTTATTATCAAACACAAAATGGATATCCATCAAAAGTAAAAATAGATGGAACAGAGAATACAATGATATCTGATGAAGTTGCTTATAATATGAATGTTACAGAAGAAGGAATTTTTTATTTGAATTATTATCAAATTGATGATACAAATGCTGGTGTTGCGGTTTATAGAATGGATTTAGATGGATCAAATGTGACTCAACTAGCTAAACTAGATACATATTCTGAAATGTTATGTGAGTTTGGAGATTGGTTATATTATTCTGATAGTGATAATGAAGTAGGAAGATTTGAACTAATTTCAAAAGATGGAAAACAATCAATAACACTATATAGTTTGGATCTATCAGTATATTATGAAGATGATGAAACAGAGACAAATTCAGAAAATACAACAGAAGGAACAGATCAAACAAATACTGTTTCAGAAGATACATCTAATATAAGTGAAAATACAACTAATGAGTAAATTAAAATATAAATTTTAAAAAGATTTGCTTTTAGTTATAAGCAAATCTTTTATATGCCACTATAGCTCAGTTGGTAGAGCAACGGATTCGTAACCCGTAGGTCAGCAGTTCGATTCTGCTTAGTGGCTCCAAGAGATTTTTAAGAAAATCAGAGCTTTTGGCTGAGAGAGTAAGAATTGCTCCATTTTTTTAAAAAATTGTAAAAAATTCTTAGAAACTGTAAGTGCAAATTGGTTTTTGCTTAGAGCGAAGCCTCTTTCAACCTCTCTCATTATTTTTAAAAATTTTTCAAAATTTATAAAAAAGACTTCAAAAAATTTGTTTTGAAGTCTTTTTGAACTTCTTTATCGCTCGTTCCAATCGTTTGCGACGATTTTTGATGTTGGAAAATAAATAATATTTGAATGTGATTTTTTGTTATTTTCTAAAATTTCTTGTTCTTCATTATCATCTGTTAATTTATCTTTAAATACTCCTATTCTGTCATAGTATTTAGAAACTTCTTTAGTGGATTTTTCTTTTACTTCATCAAATATTGTTACATAAGTTTTAAGGGTTACAGATACATCAGAATGTCCCATCAATTTAGAAAGAATAATAGGTTCAATACCTGCTTCAATATTTCTTGTTGCATAAGTATGTCGCAGAGCATGTGTTGCCATATTTTTTTGATAAATACCTAAATTAATAAGTCTTGTTTTTAACTGACTATTAGAAGAGGACTCACGTACTATATCGCCTTTCGAATTTACAAACAATAAATGATTTTTATGAGTTTTAGCAATTTCCATTTGTTCTTTTAGATAGGGCAATATATTATCTGGTATTGGAAGAATACGAGTACCAGCTTCGGTTTTAGTATTCTCATTAATAATTGGCTGTTCATTTCTATCTAAGATAACTGTTTTATGTATATATATTTGCTTTTTATCTAAATCAATATCTTCTAAGCTTAAAGCATTTGCTTCTCCAATTCTTAATCCCATGTACATTTGTAGTAAAGAGGCGTTTTTATATGGATAATCTTTTAAAGAACTTTCTTCTATGTATTTTGTAAACACTTTTTGTTGTTCTATTGTTAATCCAATAATTTTTTTGTCTTTTTAGTACAACGGGGCTTAACTTTACTATCGATTGGAAATTCGTCAATGATGCCTTTTCTAAAAGCATATTCAAGTCCTAGTTTAATTTCACTATAAAATTTGTCAAAAGTGTTTTTAGCATACTCTTTGGATAGTTCTATAAAAAATTCTTGATAATCTTCTTCTGTTAAATCTTTTACATTTTTATAAGCAATATCTGACTTTGCTATTCTTTTAAACAATCTTTGAATTCTATTGTAGTGAGAATCTCCTATCAATCCTGCTTTATCTCTACGATTTAAATTATATTTAAGTAATTCTAAAAATTCAATTCCGTTTTTGACAATATAATTAACATTATTGTATTTATATAGTTATAAATAGTAATAATGAGTTTATTGTTTTAGAGGATATATATAATCAGATAGCTTCAAATTATGTGGTTTTTAATAGTGTTCAAATTAGAAATGCAATTAAATATGCCATAGATACCAGAAATGAGCAAAAAGCAATAATAAATTTTGAAGAAATTTTTGGATATGAATATGACCCATATTATTTTACGAATAAAATTATTATAGAAGAAGTTGCAAGAATTGTGAAATATAAACATAATTTAAGTATTTAATAATGAAATTAATGATATGACCATATTGAAAAATAGTAAGTTATTTTTTGAATTGAATTTTCAATAATATAAAATATTTTTTCAATTCATAGATTTTAAAGAGAAAAGATGGTATAATAATATAAATTGATTTATGGAGGTAAATAATATGTCAATAGAAAAACAAAAATTATATAATGAAATTGAAACATTGCCAGAAGAACTTACAAACCAAGTTATTAATTTTATAGAATATTTAAAACTATCATATATAGATAAAGAAGCTCCAGATAGTGTAACAATAAAGAGCAAAAAAGATTTAAAAGAAAAACTACAAAAAGGTTTAGATGATATAAAAGCAAATAAAGTAATTTCTTTAGATGAAGCATTTGCTAAAAT
>CALXVK010000017.1 GCA_944391975.1 uncultured Clostridia bacterium | reverse complement strand
AAAAGCTTTTTTTATAAGACATTTTTTTTTTTTATTTGAATAAAGAAAAAAAAAACAATCATAATAAAAATTATAGATATTTCTAAGAAAGGAATGAAAAATATGAAAGTTATCGATAAAATTGCACTTTTTCTAATTGTTATTGGTGCTATAAACTGGGGATTAATAGGATTTTTTAGATTTAATCTTGTAGACACTCTTTTTGGAAATATGTCTGCTTTTAGTAGAATTATCTATGCGCTAGTTGGAATTTCTGGTTTATGGGGAATAAAATTACTTTTAACAAATAACAATGAAAATGTTAGAGATTACTAAAAAAAATTCCTGTTACTTTCATTTAGTAACAGGGATTTTTTTAGTATACTGTTATCAACACGTTATCAACAAATTGAAAATACCAGGTTATAAAAGCCTGGTATTTCAACATTTTCGCTATACTTCCATAACAATTGGGATAATCATAGGATTACGTTTTGTTTTTTGGAAAATATAAGTTCTTAAATTTTCTTTTATTAAATTTTTAATACTTGCCCAATCTCTTATTTCTGAACCCTCACATTCTGCAACTACTTGTCTTAGAACTCCTTTTAATTCATCCATAAGATTTTCAGATTCTCTTACATAAACAAAACCTCTTGAAATAACATCTGGACCTGCAATAATTTCACCACTAGATGAATCCATAGTTAAAACTACAATTATCAATCCATCTGATGATAAATGTTGTCTATCTCTTAAAACTATATTTCCAACATCTCCTACTCCTAATCCATCTACCATTACTTTTCCTACTTGAACATTACCATTAAATTTAGCTGTATCTTCATTTAATTCTAATACTTTACCATTTTGCATAATAAATGTATTTTTATTTGTATATCCTAATTGTTTTGCAGTATCAATATGAGCCATAAGTTGTCTATATTCACCATGAACTGGTATAAAATATTTTGGTTTAGCTAAAGCTATCATCAATTTTTGCTCTTCTTGACAAGCATGACCTGAAACATGGACATCCATAAGTGAACTATATACAACTTCTACTCCCATTTTCATAAGATCATCAATTACTTTTCCTACAAATTTTTCATTACCTGGAATTGGATTTGCAGAAATTATTACTAAATCATTTTGAGTTAAAGTAACTTTTTTATGTTCTCCATTTGCCATTCTTGTTAGAGCAGACATTGGCTCTCCCTGACTACCTGTTGTTATTATTACCAATTGATCATCTGTATAATTTGTAATCATATCAATATCTATAAAAGTGTTTGCAGGAACATTTATATACCCTAATTCTATCGCTGTTTCGATTACATTAATCATACTTCTTCCACAAACAGCAATTTTTCTATGATTTTTAACTGCTGCATCAACAATTTGTTGAACTCTGTGAACATTTGAAGCAAAAGTTGCAACAACTATTCTTTTTTTACAATTAAAAAATAATTTATCAATTGTTTCTCCAACAGTTCTTTCAGACATTGTGAATCCTTTTCTTTCTGCATTTGTACTATCTGATAAAAGTGCTAAAACTCCTCTATTTCCTAATTCTGCTATTCTGCCCAAATCAATAATTTTATTATCTATTGGAGTAAAGTCTATTTTAAAATCGCCTGTATGAATTACAACTCCTACTGGTGTATAAATAGCCAAAGCAACTGAATCAGGAATACTATGGTTACTTCTTATAAATTCTACTTGCATACTTCCAAAATTTACTGTTTCACCTTGTTCAACAATTGTCATTTTTGTAGATTCCACTAATCTATGCTCTTCTAATTTATTTTTTATTAAACCAGCAGTAAGTTTTGTGGCATATATTGGAACATTAATTTCTTTTAAAAAATATGGAATTGAACCAATATGATCTTCATGTCCATGTGTTATAACTAATCCTCTAATTTTTTCTTTATTTTTAAGCAAATAAGTAAAATCTGGTATAACCAAATCTATACCTAACATATCATCTTCTGGAAACGCAACTCCACAATCAATTATAACTATATCATTTCCATATTCAAAAACAGTCATGTTTTTTCCAATTTCTTCAATACCACCTATTGGTATAATTTTTAAATTTTCACTACTACTTCTTTTAAATATTTGTTCTGAATATTTTACTTTAGAATTATTTTTGCTATTTTTATTTTTCTTTTCTTGAACATTTTTCTTAATTTTTGTTACTTTTTTTACATTCTCCGCTTTAGCAGATTTTGACTTTAAATTAACTTTTGTTTTACTTTTTCCAGCACGCGAAAAAGTACCTGTATTACGTACTGGCTTTTTCTCATTGTTTTCCATATTATCTTTCCTTTCTTAATTTTCTCCTTTCGTTCTTCTCAATTTCAAAATATTTTTTTACTTTTGTTTATATATTTTAAGATTATTAATTTATAACTAATATTAATTTATACAAAAAAATTCAAAATTAGTACAAATATATATGTTTTCTATCTCTTATTACTTATAATAAATTTCAAATGAATTCCGCCCAATTTTTCCAGCTTTATACTGTTTCTCTAATTTTTATAAATAAACTAGATAAAAATATTATTTAATAATTAAATAATACTATCAAATTTATGAAGTTCATCTCTTACTTCAAAATAAATCTCAAAAATACAAACAAAAAATACGATATCTTGGGTTTTAGATATCTTAAAAAATACTATTTTTAATTTTTTCCGAACAATTTAAACTGGTAATATTATAAACTATACTAGTATTTTTGTCAAATTTCAACTTAAAATCAATATCATAAATCTATTTTAAAAAGTTTATAAAATATTCAGATCGACTAAATTAGTTAAAAAATCAAGAGAACGCCCAGAAATGTATTATCACTTCTGAGCGCTCTCTTAATTTTTATTCTCTATATACATCATATAGAATTCCATTTGTAATTACTGAAAAACCTTTTTGGTTTATATTACAAATCTTAGAAGTTGGTTTCATAATTTTACGACATTCCATCTCCTTACATTTGAATTGGTTTTTCACACTTATAATCAACAATCGTTCCTCACACGGAACATACAGATTTCCGTTTACGTACAAAATATTTTTCACGTTTATTTCGACATCTAATCTAAAATTATCATAGGTCCCATTAGAATTTATAATAACTATTTTTCCCTCTCCATTGATTACAAGCCATGTCTTTGTGCTTTTGTCATATATGACATTATACTTAGTTTCTTCATAAGTACATTCAATCTTGCAGAAATTATAGTCATTACAATATATATCATCTCTATAATAAACTGATTTTTGAACCATAACAAATTTAGAATCAAACGCCACTCCAAAACATTTTAAAATTCCTGTACTTTCACTTATTCTATAATGTTCCTTTACTATTTCACCTCCGCTTGTCACAGTCCTTTTAGTAATGATAGTTTTTTCTTTATGAAAATCCTTGTAATATATAGAATTTCCATTTACAACAAGATTATTATCATCCACCAAAGGTCTTGTTTCAATGCAAATGTCTTTTTCTAGACTCACCACAAAAAACTTGCCACGTGTAATCACAAAAGCAAATTTTTCATCTTCTGTAATCATAACATCCTTAATTAAGTCTGGATTACCACCAAAACAAGGAATGTTTTTTATGACATATCTGTGGTTATCTGTTAAAACAATAGCATAACCTTCACATATAGCAACGTTATAGTTTATAGCACAAATAATACTTTCATCTTTAAAACGAGTATTTTCAATTGCCACAAACTTGGTATTAACTTTTATTAATTCTGTTATACCACTATACATATAGTTATATTGTTTAACGAGATATGGAACAATGCTAACTCTTAATTCATTTTCAAAAATATTGTAAAATAAATTTTTAAGTTCTGCACTCATCCAATCCCATTTTTCGGCAACAGCAGGTAATTTCATACCATGCTTTCCAAGAAGTGATATTCTGCGTTCCATTTTTGTTGGAATATCCAATGCTTTACCATTTTCCATCAAAATTCCGTTAAACGGATGTGTATATGTTAAATAGTAAAAAGCCTGAATAGCAAATGAATACCAGTCATCATCCTTTGTTATCAAATGTTTCTTTTTAGAAACAGGATCAATATAACCATCAGTACAAAACTCAGGCGATACATTATCAACGCCCATTCCATCAAAATCCAGAAAATAAACTTTTTGAAAATCATCAAAAAGAATGTTTTTACCATTTAAATCTCCAATAAATACATTCTCAGCGTGTAACTTTTCGATACCATTTCCTACATTTATAAGTATTTCAAAGATATCTTTTCTGGTTAAACCTTTTTTATTAATAACCTGTTTATCTTTCAAAACAGATAAAGGTAAACCACTAACTTTTTTCATTATATAGCCAAACATTTGATGATTTTCATTGTCTACCAGAATACTTTCAGGAATCACATATTCATACTTTCTTGTACATGTTAATGTTTCCGCTCTTTGCATAATACGAGCTATTACTGTAGATTTTAATCCATAATTAATTTCACCACTTTCTCTAAATACCTTTGCCACACGGTCATCACCATATTCATAAACAACAGCTTCTCCGCCGTCACCGATTTGTTTAGAAGAAATAATATCCTCTTTGTGAATATACAAGATCTTTAATTTTTTGACATCCTCTACTCCCAAACATTTAGGACAAAAGATATATTCTTGATCATAGTATAATCGGTGTACAGTACAGTATTTTGTCATTCGTGCAACTGTTTTTTCAAGCTTTTTCAAAAGAGTATCAATATTATTTGAAGTAACAGTAGCAATTGTTTGAATCTTCTTGATAAACTGCACTACTTTATCATCATTTTCATCTACTAATTGCAAAGTTTCATCTGACCTAATAACATCAAGTACATAATTACAAGTCCAATTAATTAAATCAGATTTATTTCCTTTTCCATCAGCAAATTCAATGTTTAAAATCTGTACCTGTCTTTTATGATCTTTGTTCAAAAACACTTGACCATATGGATTTTGGCTAAAAGTTTGATTGTTTCTTAACAAAACCTGAACTTGACTCAAAAGCCTAATCAAAGCCTTCAATCTTGGAAGATTTTTGATTCTCTCTAAGTCCTTCAAATCTATACATAAGTTATTCGGCTCACCTTCAAAGTTAACCGCCTCATATATATATCCTACAAACTGCTTATTATCATTATAAGCCTTTTTTACTGGCACAAAACAGTCCTGTATTAGATCATGATATTCATAATCAGCATTTACTCTAGCTCTTACTATTCTATCAACTCTACTCTCCATATCTATCATATTGACAGCATCTGATTTGTAAAGTTTAAGATTATACTCAGAACTAATTTGATAATGCTTAGCTATTTCATCCTCAAAGACTAATTCATCACTTTCAAGTTGTTCATCGCTTAAATAATAATTAAGCTTTAAACACGAAGGACAAGCTTTACCAGTATAATAAATTTTATGCTCATCACAATATTTATCATACGAGTTTGAAAGTTTCTCAAAATAACTCGAATAATTATAAATATCTAAATAATCCAGGTCTAAACTAAGAAACGCATTTGGATTATATCCAAGACCTAAAAATAATTTGATTGTTTTTTCTATATAAGCCTTAGTTGATCCACAATTAGTTTCCTTTAACTTGAAATCTTCATCTAATACATTGATATAGAATACATAATCACTACTCATTCGAACATTCTTATAATAAAAAGTGTAGTCCGAAAAATTTGCAAAATAGTATCCAAACACCAGCATTAGATCTTTATTATCAAGTTTCAAAAAAGCTTTCTTGGTCAGTACTTCTCCAGCGACTGGAGTTGTTACATATCCAATAAATCCATAGTTTCCTTCAGCATCAATTTCTTTGGAATAGATAATCTCAGAAATTCCCGTAAACTTTATGTGTTCACTTTCTATATCTCCGATTTTATCTTTTATTTCTTTAAGGGTCTTCTTATTTTTTTTATCAAATTTTTTTAGTGTTCTCCCAAACCCAAACGTTACAAGCAAGCGTCCATCAGGTAGCTTTTTTTGCATATCCGTTTTAATCTTTTTTCCATATTTTTTTTCTATTTCATAATCAAAGCTGAATGGAATTTTAAACGGATTATACTCAAATCTGCTATCATAATAGAATTCATGTTCATAATCAAAAGAACTCTTATTGATAACAAAACTTTGCAATTCATTAAACATTTTAGCCCAGTCTACTTCTTTTCCAAAAAAGAAATTTGTAAACTCTCTTACAATAATAGGGCTTAAATATCTAACTTCATCTTTTGCCATCAAATCCTCTTGACTACTTATATTTCCATACAAATTAATTACAAATTTCTTATACATTTCACAAAAAATCTGTGTAATCTGTTTAGAAATACTTTCTTTGCTCGTTCCAAAGAATTGATATAACTGACTAAATGTTTTAAATTTAAATTCTTCATCATAAACTACTATACTTTTGTCAAGTCTTATATCATTTTTAGCTTTCTTATAATCTCGTACCTTCCTTGCAGTTAATATGAAAACTATAAACTCTCCAAAGAATTCTATAAATTCTCTTTGACTTTTTATAGTAGTGGTGTCTATAACAGAGCTTTCATCCAAATCTGATGTCGTTTTATATCCAACAATTTGACCATCTAAATTAATAACTCTTTCTTCGCCATTTTCTGTACATAAATATCTTATGTCTGCAGAATCATAGTCATAAATTAAAAAGTTCTTAAAATCTTCTGGCATCTCGTTGAAAATTTTAACATCACCATACATTGCATATTCATCAGTTTTTTCATCTACAGTGCAATTTTTCCAACCTCCATCTTTAACAACCAAATAACCCTTATACCGTTTTTCTTTAAGAGTTATATTTTCATAAATATCATCTGGCAATTCACCTGTCAAATAATACTTATAACACATCTGAACTATGAAAAAATTATACGGCATATCAGAGACTTCAAAGAAAACTTCATTATCAATCTTAGAATAAAATTCTTCAAAATCATTTTTTCCCGACAAGTAGTAATGACAATATTTAATTAAAAGCCCTATTGTGCTTTTACGTGTACCTTTATCAGAATCAATAGTTAAGAAAGAAAGAATTTTAGATATACTATCAAAATCTTCAAACTTAAACTTTGATTCATCCAAAAAAACATCTTGATCGCACATCCTGCTTATAAAAAGAACTATCCTTTGGAGTTTATCCATCTCTTCATAATCTTCCCACTCAAACTCTTCTGGAACAGATACTGAAAAATAGTTAATAGTTCCTTCTACAGCAACATAATCAACTATCTTAAAAGACATATTATTAATTAATACTCTATAAGAACCACTTAATGAAGAAATAATATCATAAATCTCCTTACCAAGCATTTGATCTTTTAAGATAATAACCAGCTTTCTTTTTGTCAAATATACTTCTTCGGTATCATTAGATGAAACTAGTTCATACCAACTTTTTATCCAACCACAATAAAGTGTTGAATATATTTTTTCAAGCATAATCATCCATCCTTTATATCCGCGGGGAAATCAAATTTCCCCACGGCAATCACCAACAGTTACTTAAATCTCATCTATCCAGTCGTCATCATCCAAAGCCTGTGCAGTCGTATTAGAATACCCAGCAGAGCTTTCTGTTGCAGCATGACTAAAGAAATCAGAGCCCAGTGCTTTCATACTCTGCGACTGTTCCTTACAAGACTTTGAAAGCTCTTCTCCCATAAATTTAACAAGAGAAGTACGATCAGTTACATCAACTGTAGCCTGAAAACCGATTTCCTTGCCGAACTCTGATGTAATTGCCTTTCCAAAAGCTACAAATACAGTCGTAATTCCAGCATAATTCAATCTTGAAATTGCTGCTTTTGCATCTTCCGGACTTGTAGGATCTTCACAAGGCACACCATCTGAAAAGAAAATAAATGTTCCTCTCGGAATAGTGCCAGTTTTCTTCGCAACATCTTCAATATATCTTGTAAGCTGTTCAGCTCCGATCACAATTGAATAACATAAAGCTGTTGCCCCTCCTGTGCTATAGTCAGTTGACAAATCTTTTACTTTCTTGAATGCTCCCGGATAATATGATGTATCAAAGCTTGATACACCAACTGCAATCGAATCAGCCTCATAGAAATTTTCAAACTCGTTTTTATAGCTTTTAAGACCGAGTCTAACATTGTCAACATCATCTGACATTGAAGATGAGCTATCAAGTACGATCAGAAATACATTGATGTTGTCTGATGAGAAATCATATACGTTACCAAGTTCCGAAAAATTAAATCTGCTTGCCATAATAGTTTACCTCCATTGTTTAATTTTTTATTGCTTTTAAACTATTTACCACAGTGGTTAAACCACTGAAATAAATCTCATTCATGAGTATCTTATTATCGACATTCTTGAAATCAATTTTTAACTCAATTAATGTGTCCAAAAGTTCTTGTTCATGCTCTTCTATTGTAAATACATAGATATATTCAAAAATATTAGAAGAGTTTAAGACCAAATCCTTTTTTTGACTCATTGTATTCTTACTGTACGGATATTTTTTCAAATACTTTTCCAAATCATCAATAAGTTCATTTGGAATTTTTTCAAGAATATCTAAAACATCAAATAACAAAAGCAAAAAATAGATTTCCTTATATGTTACATTGTCATCAATATTCTTTAAAATTTTCAAAACCAAACTCACTCGTGAATCATTAGTTTTGGAAAAAACATCCATTAGTGCCAAATACGCATTTGTTTTCGGCACAACTAAAACTTCATTTTCTGTTAGATGAATATCTAAACGAGAATTAATCTTAATTTTTATAGTGTCTTTTTCTATACCACTCTCCCTTAGTAGATTAAAAAGCATTGATTCAAGAGTAAATACCTTATTCCAAAATCCAATATCTATTAGATTCTGTTTCTTAGAGCATACAAGACGAGTACAAATTTCTTTATAATCACCTTTTAGCCTATTTTTAAATTTTTCATCTTGAATCTGTTCAATCAAATTTACAAAGTTCTCTAATTCTTCCTCCAAAAAAGCTTCAAAACCTGCTTTATGATTAATTCCTTCAAAATCAATCATAATTGTTAATTTTTCTAACACTTCTGTTGGAGTAGTATCAGAATTTCTAAGCAAAAGCTTAAAAATTTGATAATCAAGATATGATATAAGACTAACCATTTTGTCTTTAATTCGCATATCTCCCATTAGATATTCACAGCACTTGAACTCACGTATAATCCGTTTTTCTGCGTTAATTGCACGTTCAGTTTGGATTACTGCTTTGTTTTTTTCATCTGGCCGTGTATGCATTACTGAAACATTATACAAAATATTCAATTTTAAAATTAACTTTTGAAGTTTTTTGATGAAAATATCAAATTTTACTTCCTTTTCAATAAAAGCTTCCACATCTTTCTCAAGAATCATGATCTTTGCAAGTTTTTCACCATCTTTTTCAGGATCAATTTCAAAAGTTAAACTTTGTTTAATAGCATTTAAGCTATCATTATAACTTTTTTCTAACTCTTTTATTTGATCCTTAAAATACCGATAGCTATCTGGAAAGCTTTCTTTGAAAACTGTAATTTTCTGGCTAAGTACATAGAGCCTAGAAAGTGTTAACTGTACAACTTTAATTTTATCATCTATAACAGTATTTTCAGCTACTTCAGCTGCTTCTTCTAGCTGTTTAAGACTTGGCTCTTCTACTTTTTCTGCTATCTCAGCAGAATTTTCTCCTTCAATTGTGAAATTGTCCACATCAGGATTTGAAAAAAACCAGAATTTTTTTAAGAAATTAATAAATCTCTCAATTAATCCCAATTTTATCCCTCCAGTCTATTCTTTTTTCTTGCTTGGAAACGCTCCTATTGATCTGAAACCAATAGACGCAACTTCTTTAAATGAATCCTCTGAAAAGCAAAAATATTTTGTTTCCACACTTGTATTTGAAAGAACCTCATCAAAAACTTTCAAAGATCCTTCCTTATCTATTTTAGAAGATGCATCTATTCCAGAACCAATACCGATAATATCAATGCTAGAAATTTTATATTGATCAATTCCAAATTCATCATATCTTGCCTTTTTAAAAGCAAGTTTAACGACCTTATTTAAAATCATTAAAGCATCATAAAGGCAAGCATTATCCTTTAAGTCATCATCAAATAAGTCTTTATCATCAAATTTGCCCGCTTTTTTCACACATCCAACCTTAACTGTACTACCATATGTAATAGTACATACAAGATCTGACGATAGAAGTCTGTTAACAATTTTTAAGATATTTTCTCTCTCCTCAAACGACTTTTTTGTATTTTCCAATAAAATAATTGTAAGTTTTTTCTTTACAATTTTTGGAAACCAAAAAGTAGATGTATGCTTACCTACTCCTGACCATGTTGTTTTTTTCTTTCCCACTGTATCATCCTTCTTCTCTGGAACATGTTCTTCTGTAATAATAACTCCTTCTTTTTTCTTATCAGATTCATCTCCCTTTTCACTTTTGGAAACGGTTTTTACCTTATCTTTAGCAACCGGATCATTTGTAGAAGGGGTGACATTATCTTTATCCCGTTTGAATAAATTGCTTAAAATATTTTTCATATTACTTTCCTCCTACATCTTTTTTTGTATCTTCGTGTTTTACTGCTTTGATGGAAGTATTAGAAGCATTCCCTACTGGTTTAACAGTTGTTTTACTTAAATCATTATTTGGTTTTGAAACATGACTAGCGCTTGAATTAGCACTGGAACTTTCAACTGGTTTAACTTCAGTCTTACCAGTTAAGTTGCTACTAGATTTTTGAGTATCAGTAGCCTTCCTTATAATCGGCTCATCTCCAAAAAGTTGTTTTTCTAATGCCCTATCTTCTTCCATATCATCTTCCAGTTCAGCTAAAGATTTATCCAAATCTAAAATAGATTTAGATTTTTCATCAGGAGATACCTTTTTAATTTCTTCTCCTTTAAAAATGGCAATTGTCACATCATCAGCAAAAGCCTGATTTTGCATCCTTATTGCCATCTGAAGTCCGATACCATCCTTTTTTAGAATGTATGTATCCATCTGTGCAGAGCCTTTTACAATTGGCAATATACCATCAGATGCAATTCCAACACTCTTAAAAGTTTTTTTATCGAACTCAAATGTTTTAAACTCATAGTTTTTAAATTTGTTTGGGTTCAAATGTTCACAATACTTATACGCAAAATACGGCGGACACTTACCATACGAAAATTTCATATAGCTCAAATGACTCCATTCATTTTGCGTTATAATGTATCCATCTCCAAACATTTTTACAATAAACTTGTCCTTACAATCAAAACAAGCAATTATTGTAAACAACAGGTTCTCCATGATAAACTCGTTTTCCAAAGATTCCTGATCGGGATAATATTTCCGCATCATTTCAACAAGTTCATCAAAAACTTCTTTTACGTTGCTCTCAAATTTTTCTACGCTATCGTTTTCCTCCTTTCTAGAAAAAAGCTGTGTAAATAATCTGGTTCCGACTTCCGAGTATTTACCACTACTGCATCCATCAAGAACTAACAGCATCCGTGGAGTTTCATAGAAGTAATCTTGGTTGTTAACATGTTGCAAAAAGTGTTCAAAACCTTGAGAATTAATTAGCATAAGTGCTCCTCTCTTTCTTATAAATTTTAGTTTACACTAATTGTACAAAATTATATCACATATTTTATGTAAAGTCAATGCAAAAAGGCCACAGAAGACGCTTTTTAAGTGTCTTCTGCAGCCTCCTGCTTTTAACTAAAATTTCAAACTTCCGGAACCGCTATTCGTTGGTGCCGGTGAATTCTGAGGTGATGTTACTGCCGCTTCATCGATATACGGTCTCAATTCCTCAACAAGGCCATTGAGTTCAGCAATATCAGCTTCCATCTTCGGAAGCATTTCTTCAGCGACATGCTTGATAGTTTCACAGCTCGTGATTACAGACTTTACTGCATCTTTTGCCGCCTCGGTATTATATATACCGTAATAGAGCAGCTTTTCAGCCTGATCAGCTGTGACTCCAATCGATCTTGATACATCTTTAATCAGCTCATCACTCAACCGAGACAATGCTTTTTGACCTTCAATCACTTCCTGATTTTTGGCGTTAAGCACTGCGTTTCTGAGCTGCTGTCCAATCAACGTTGTACAGTTGTCAGCCTGAGTGTGTACGGAAATCTGCACATTTTTGTTGCTTCTCTTAATAAGAGAGAGCTGTGCAATACTTAAGTAGTACATCACTCTGGATTTTTCCAGGTTGTTTAATCTAAGCACAAAAGTATCATAACCTTCTTTTAAGTCATCATACTTCTGAGCCTGAGCTCTTAAGCCTGTATTCTGAGCTTCTTCCTTTAAAGCCTCCAGCTCATTTCCAATCCGAGCTTTTGCCATTTCTCCTGCAATGATATATTTCTCCAGCAGAGTGACATTTTCAGAATCACTTAATGCTGAATAGGTAATGTCTCCCATTGCAGAGCGAAGCATCTCAATCCAAGCTTCACAAGACGCCTTTAACTCTGCTAATAACTTATAATTTGTTATTGCATGAGTCTTAAGGCTTTCTGCCTTGTTTTTTCTGGCTGAACTGCTGATCGCCAGCCATATCCTCTGGAAGAGGTTCGGCTCCTGTAACTCAAGCTCGAAATCATCATAGCTTTCAGAGGCTTTTTTTGTGAGTTCAACGACTCTTTTAATTACCTCCTGATCTGCCTGACTTCCAGCCTCTGACTTTAAAAACTGACCACACTGATCAAATGTTCTTTTAAGAACCTCTGATCCATATGCCATCACGTTTTCAAACCGAGTTACATCGATTGAATCAGCAAGATTAGCTACTTCCTGCTGTTCCTCAACTGTCAGTGCAAAAAATGCCTTTTGAGCATCTAAAGGTGCCACGTCTGTTGATGATGTTGTTTCTGTTACTAAAGACCGGTTTTCCATTGATGTTTCTGTTGTAGTACTCATAACTTTACCTCCATATTCATTTAACTTTTGAAACTACAATTAATATTTTATCATGCTTTACAATTTATGTCAACCAGCAAAAACACTACTGAATCTCTGAGATTCAGGAGTGTTCGACACACAAGTATGTGTCTTTTACCACCAACCACGTCTGCGATGTGGTCGTGGCGGAGGCGGCATAAATGGATTTGGCGGAGGCGGTGGTGGGAACAGTCCCGGTGGCGGTGGCGGAACTGGTCTAGGTCTCGGTCCTCCAGGTCCATGTCCTCCATTATGCGGTCCCCGATGCCCTCCTTTCATAAAAGCATAAATTAACGCGTAACAATAATATTTTACTATAAAGTTGCACAAAATTCAATATTTATAAAACTTTTTTCACTTATACCATATATTTTAATAAAAAAACGTCTCTAAATATCGCAATATTTAGAGACTCATAATCATTTTCTATTTAATTAAATCTTATTTCAATTCATCCATTTTTCTAATTTTAATATAAATTACTAATGCTATAAAAATTACCCCTAAAATAATCTTTATAAATCCATCACCAGATACTCCTGTATATGGAATATCGTCGTCATTACTAGTATTTGTATTAGTATTTATATTATATACTGAACTATTATTAGTATTAGTATTTGATGAATTATCTGTATTATCTGTATTTGCATTATTAACATCAGTAGAATTTTCTTCTACATTATTTGTACTTGGTTCTATTTGTATTATATTTGAAGGAGTTTCTGTAGTATTTCCTTCAGAAGCAACTTCTGTACCAACTGTAATTGTAGTTGAAACAGTAGTTCCATCTATATTATCCTCACTATTTGATGCTACAATTCCAGTTAAAGAAACTGTTCCTTCTGTTCCTTCTTCAATTCCTTCTTTAGTTTTTAAAGTTATTTGCATAATATCTTCATCAGAATTTACAAATGAATTTTTAGTTAATAAAATTTGTCCACTTGTAGCAGAATATGTAGAAGACCAATTATTTAAGCCTTCAACACTTGAATCTGTAAGTGTTTCAAAAACTTCAGTATCATATGATAAATATGCTGAATAAGAATTTATTCCACTATCTCCTACATCTAAATTAGATACTGAAACTGTTACAACAACTTCTGTTGCTTCATCAACAGATGTACTATTTGGTGTCATTGTTGTTGTAAAACTTAAAGCATCTACCATTACTGTTAACATAACAAATGTTAATAAAATAATTAATAATACAAAACTAAATTTTCTCTTCATATCAAAACTCTCCCTTACTATTTTATAGTATACCTGTTTATATCATAAAAATCAAGTATTTTTTTATTACAATAAAATTACATTTAAATAACAACTATTTTTGTTCTCTATTTACATATATCAATTTTAATTGAGATACGTCTGTTAAAGTAAATTCTCCATCTAAATCTATATCTGCTGCTTTAGCAGGAGCTCCTGATAAAATATATCCTTCATAATTTACATAATGTAAAATTTGTTTAGAAATATCTGTTAATGTTATTTTTCCATCTTTGTCTAGGTCAGCTCTTACAACTAAAATATATTGTTTATCTCCTACTTTTAAAGTCATATCAGTTGTAACTAAACCAGTGTAATCTGTAACTAAATTTTTATTTTTATCTAAAATTTCATAACTTTCATTATTAAAATTTATACCTTCTAAAAATTCGTTTATAGTGGTTTCATCATAAATTTTAGTTATGTAATTATCACTTGAAATTTTATATATTTCTGAAGAAATATTTATATCTTTAGATTCTTCATCTTCTTTAGTAAAAGCTTTTATACAAACATCAGCTTGTGATAAATCTACAACATATTGATCATAAACAACACTGCCAAGATCTGCTAAATCATACCATGTTCTACCATCAAGTGAAACTCTACTGTTTCCAATCTCTGCTGATGCTGTAGAATACATTGTATTATCAATTTTTGCTTCAATCATAATATAGCAAGATTGGTCTACAGCTTTTTGTTTAACAACAATTGCAAATTCATTTCCAGTAAGTTTTATTCCATCAAAACTTATTGTATTATATCCAGGTGATAATATATCAGTTGTAGCAACCAATTGTAAATTATGTGAAGTAAGTTCAGATCCATTAGGATTTACATATACTTCAAATTCTGCATATTGATTTGTTGTAATAGCTATATCTGTTAATTCTTCAAAATCATTTTCATCTCTTGAATATATACTTGCATAATATTGTTCTTGATAAGATTCTCCATTTGAAGATTGTAATGTTATAGGAACATTTCCTCCAAATTCATCATGCTGATATAAATTTTCGTAATCTATAGGACTAATTTCTTTTATACCATATAATGTACTTTCTATCCATACATCTTCATAAGAAATATACATAAAACCATTATCAAATGCATCTTCTGAATATGAATTTAAAACTATATATGCTCCATCTTTTTCTGGTTTGGCAGAACCAGTAAAGTTATCTTTACTGTAATTATCATCCCATCCAATAATAGTTACTGCATGATCAACATTATATGACATATCATTGCAATAATATGATGTACTACTAAAAATATCATCTTTATTACTATAAAATTCATAAGCAGAACCAACTGTATATGCAGATATTCCACCATATTCTACAATATGATTTTTTATAACTTGTCTTAATTCCTCTACTTCTTCCTCAGAATAAGATTCTCCATATTCATCTAAATATAAAGTTTCATTTCCAGATTTTACTTTATATATTGTTGGTAATATTTCATATTCTTTTACATAATAACTTGGATCTATATCTATTTCACTTAATGAAATATCTGATGTGTCATTAGAAAATTCCATTTCATTTTCTAATACCATACCTTGTCCATTTGTCATATATGCTAAACCAATTATAAAAGAACTGCCTTCTGATGCTTTCCTATTAAATGCCATCTCATTTGTTCCATCATAAAAACTACTTGATGTAGCATAATTCATATGTCTTTCTGATAAGTCTACTGTTTCTCCTGTTTTCATCTGCATATTTAACTCAGCAGAAGAGAGCAATGAAAAAGCCCAGCAACTTTCAGTTAATCCTTGATCTTTCACTGATATATCATAATAATCTCTTAAATCAAATGTGTCATTTGATGCAAGTATATCTGCACCAATTTTTCTATTAAATAAGTAAAAACGAGTATCTAGATCATTAATAAGAAAATTATTACTATTAAACTTTTCGTTAACTTCTGATACTGTATGTTGATTTATAGGATTTTCTGTTAACTCAGTTGAAACAGCAATATCTGTAGCATAAGTATTTGTTATCAAGAGTAAGAATACAAAAATTTGTATAATAACTAAAATAAATAATTTATTTTTTCTTATGATAATCACCTTCTTATCTCATTTTGATTAAATAACAATTACTCTTTTATTATAGCACCTTTTTTATGTAAAATCAATTCTACTCTGCTCTCATACCAAAGCTTTTAAAGATTATTAGTATTATATTTTTTAAATAATATTTTTTATCGTAAAAAATGTTATTCTTTTGTAATATAAAAATAATCAAAATTTAACATAAAATCTATATATTTTTGTTGAATTTACTATTATAATATTAATATACAAAAGTTTAAAAAGGTGAAATTAATGAAAGATACAAATGTACTAAAAAAGTATGGAATTGAGATTATATCTCAACTTTCAACTTTAGAAATTAACCAAATAGCCGCAAATATTTCTGAAAAAATATGCAGTTCTTTTCCTGAACATAATATAAATAAATCAGATTTATTTGTTATGCTTTCTAGACTTAACATGTATTATGCTAAGTTTAATGATAATTCTGCGGCAAAATACTGTTATAAAACTGAAACAATTTATTTTAAAGAAAATATAGATTTTGAAAATATAGAAACACCTGCAATTCATGAATGTTTACATTTTATTCAAACAATAAAAAGTAAAAGTGGCCGACTTTTAAGGCTCGGTCTTTATAAACCATCATTTTTTTATTCAACTGGTTTAGCTCTAAATGAAGCCGCTGTTCAACTTATGGCATCAGATGCTACAAATGCTCCTATAGAATCAGTAAAATATTATGGTTTAGATATTCTAACTAACAGTCCTGATTATTATCCTATTGAATGTAGTTTAGTTAAACAAATGACATATTTTACTGGAACTTATCCTTTATATCATAGTACAATCTATAGTGATGACATTTTTAAAAATACTTTTATCATGAAATCTGACCAATTAACATATGAAAAAATTATTGAAAATTTAGATTTAATTCAAGAATATCAAGAAGCTTTGCAAAAAGAAACTTTATATTTATCTTATATTGAATATAATAATCAAAATTCTATTAAAGTGCAAAATTCTCAACAAAAAATAGAAAATCTAAAAACTTCAATAAAAGAAACTACTCTAAAAACTCAAGAATTAATTTTAACATCATGTACAAAATCTGATTTAGAATTGGTTAGAGATAATCAAAGTGTTAGAGAATTTAAAGATAAATTATATAATTTTAAAGAACTTTTAATAAACACTGAAAACTATACTTTTTATAATGAATTTTATTGTCAAATGATGGAAGAGCTTGATGTTAAAAGAGAGTTAATCAAAAAATATGGTGTACTTAATGTATTTAAAGATATTAGAGAAAACCTTGCTCTAATAGAAACAAGACAAGAAAGTTTAAATTTATTCCAAGTTGCACTTAAGAAACTAAAAGAGTTATTTAGAATAAATCAAGAAAATACATCGGCAGAAAAAAATAATGATAAATAATAAAGCACATTTTCTATAACGAAATGTGCTTTATTATTTTATAATTTTATTATAGCAATTGCTCTTTTATAATTTTTTCCTTGAACACGTGCTGAATTTATTTTATCTTTATGACACATGCTACAAATTCCTGAATCTATAATATTTTCTGATTTTATTCCTAAATCTTCTAAAAGAATTTTATTTATTAATACTGTATCTATATTATATTTTTGAAGTCCATTTTTTATTTCTCCTTTAGACATTACAATATCTGCAATAGTTGGATTTTCTATTTTAGTATTGTTTATATATTTTTTTATATTTTTAGTTCTAAAGCCAAAAATTTCCATGCACAAATCCTTAACATCTTCATCTACTTCAAAATGACATTTTCTTATAGATGGTGAAATAAAGCAATAAATATCTTCTGGATTGCAACCATAATTAGTTTGCATTTTTAAAACTGTTTTTGGTGCAATCTTTTTAAAAGTTCCTTTCCATCCAGAATGAACATTTGCTATAACTTTTTTTATTGGATCATAAAACAAAAACAAAATACAATCAGCATTTCTGCTTGCTAAAACTATATCTTTTTTATCTGTAATAAGTCCATCAACATCTATAAGCTCATCTTCAGGAATAATTTTTTTTATACATTTTACAGTATCTGTATGAGTTTGTTTTGGAACTAAAATACTTTCTTCTTTTAAATTTAATGCTTTACAAAGTTTTTCATAACTGCTAGCAGTATCTTTTCTTTTAAAAGAAAAATCTATATTTTCACAATTTAATGTATATGCATTTAAAATACCCATTTCTAATAATTTTTTGAACTGAATAAATTCTAATCCATCAACATTTTTATAAATTATTTTTTCATTTTCAAATTCCATAATTATTTTACCTTTCAATTAAATAAAAACTCTTTCTACTCTATCTGAAATTGTTGAAATAATTTCATAATTAATTGTATCACATTTATTAGCAATATCTTCTAATTTTATGATTTCATTATCCCAAATATATACCTCATCTCCGTACTTTTGATTCTGGAATTTTGCTAATATCTACCATAAAACTATCCATACAGATTATACCAATAATAGGAGCTTTTTTTCCATTTATTACAACTTCTCCTTTACCATATAAAGCTCTTCTTATTCCATCCGCATACCCAAGTGGAACTGTTGCAACACGCATTTCTTTATCAGCAATAAATTTTCTCATATAGCTTATGCTTTCAGCTTTTTGAATCGTTTTTATAAAATTTATTTTTGATTTTAGCTTTGCTACTGGCCTTATATTAATTTTTTCTAATGCTCCATCAAAAGATTGATATCCATACATAATTATTCCTGGCCTTATTGTATTACAAATTGGCACTACAGTATTCAATATTCCATTTGAAGCTTGACAGTGAATATATTTTAAATCAAAATAGTCTTTTGCAATTTGAACTGAATGAGTAAATTTTTCTATCTGCTTTTTAGTAAATTCTAAATCTTCATCTGCTATTGGAAAATGTGTATATATCCCATTTACTTCAATATTTTTAGCTAATTTTATTTGTTCTATGAAAGCTTTTAAATTTTCTGGATATATACCTGTTCTTCCCATACCAGTTTCAATTTCTAAATGAGCTCTTAATTTCACATTTTGTTTTATAGCTTCTCCTAAAAATTCTATAGAACTCAAACCTATTATAGCATTTGCTTTAATTATATCATTTATAGCCATCATATCTGGTTGATTAAGTACAAAAATTTCCTTTTCATAACCTAAATTTCTAATTTCTAATGCTTCATAAACATTTGCTACTGCAATAATATCAAATTCATTCATTATATCTAATCTTTTATTTAAATAAGTACCATATGCATTTGCTTTAACTACAGGCATAATTATAGTATTAGGATTATGCTTTTTTATTTCTTCAATATTATGCTTAAAAGCAGAAATATCAATTTCCATAATATTATTTCTCATTTTGATACTCTCACTTTCTTAAATTATTTAGTTTTTCTAATATAATTATATGTATTATTTTTTAAATTTGGATTAAAATTACAAATTGATTTGTATTCGCAATAATCACACCCTGTATGTTTATTATAATTATATGGCTTAATATCAATTTTTCCTGATAAAATTTCATTTCCTATTTGTTTAATAGTTTCTCTTACTTTTTCTTGAAGTCTTTCAAATTCTTCTTCTTTTATACTGTTTGATTTAGATTCATTAATTTCCCCATCTTTTTTTAATGCTACTGGAACTATATTAGAAGCTCCCTCATTTAAAGATGTATCCATCATTTTTATTACTTCAACATTAGCTAAAACTAATCCATTCATTCTAAACTTTTTTTGTATTTCTTCTTTTATTTTTTCATCATCTAAATTTTTAGATTTTTTTACTATATCATCAATTAATCCAAAATACAAAACACCACTTGGATCATAGTTTTCTTGTTTACTAACTGCATCTAAATATGTAATTAATTGTATTTGAAGTCAAGCTTCTACTTGATTTAAATCAAGATTTTTTACTGAAGATTTATAATCTATTATTCTAACATAAGTCTTTTCATCCAATTTTCCAATATCTATTCTATCTATTTTTCCTGTAATTTCAAGCTTTTTGTCATTATCTAGATCTATATTAATTGACTTATATTTTCCCTTTTCTCCAAATTCTATCTCATGTCCTAAGCATTCAAATTTACTATTTTGTAATCCATACACAATATAATAAATTGATTCTGATACTACCCTATTTAATTTCTTAGTTAAATTTCTAAATTTTGCTGTACTTGTAAAAACATAATATTTAGACATTTCTAAAGTATCATCAATTATTTTTTGCACTATTTTTTCTATTTCTTCTCTTGTAATTAATTTTATATTAATTTTTTTATCTTCTATTATTTCAAAAAATTCATCTATTATCTCATGCATAAAACTTCCAGTATCAATAGTTTGAATTTGAAATTCTGGATTTTCCTTTAATTTAAGACCATATTTTAAATGAAAAGAAAAAGGACATCTTCTATATTGTTCTAACCTAGAAACACTAGTTTTTAGTTTATTTCCATATAATTTTTTTATATTTTCATCTGATATAGTATCAGCAAGATTAGTATAGTTAATACCATTTACAGCACTTTCAAATTTTTCTGCATCATTAATTTTATAATAATTAATAGCTGTTTTCCATTCATCTGAAATTTCTATTCCATCTAAACAATCTCTATATACAGAAATTGCATCATCAAAAGTAGCAGTTTTACTTGTTATATAATATTCTTTTGAAATAATATCACTTTCTTCATTTAAATTAGGAAAAATTCTTTTAATTTTTTTTATCAATATTGAAGGTCTTATAGATTTTCCTTCTTTATCAGAAGATGCATAAGAAATATAGACTTTATCTGAAGCCATAGTCAAAATATTATAAATTTCAAAATTTTCTTCATAAAGAAGTTCAACTGATGTTTTGGCTATCTCCATTCCTGCCATTTTTAATTTTTCCCTATCTGAATCATTTAAAAATCCTTCAAAATTATTTACTATTGGAAAAAATCCATCATTTACACCACAAACAAAACTTATTTTTATATTACTGTTTCTAGAACGTTTACTATCACCTAAAATAACTTGATCTTGAGACATTGGGATTTTTCCAAGTTCACTTTGACTAAATCCAATTTGAAGCAAATCTTTATATTTTTCAAAATCTACTTTTTCATTTCCAAAACAAGAAACTATCTCATCAAAAATTTGAGCTAAAATCTTATAACTTGTATTATATTCACTATTTATTTCATTACTTCCAATTTCTTTTATCTTTCTATCAAGTATTTCATTTATATTATTTTTAATTAAATATTCATATAAACATTTTGTTATTTCTTTAGCAGTTTTATTTTTAGAAATATTCTCTTTTAAATTTATAAGTGGATTAGTTATCTTTTTTCTTAACTCTTCTAATCTAGTTTGTTCTTCATTTATTTCTTCATAGTTAAATTCTTTAAGCCATTTATTATACTTAATTCCCCATTTTTTACAATAATTTTCCAAAGAAAAAATATCATATTCAGAAATTTCAAGCATTCCTATTTTCAAAAAGTTAAATATAGATTCAAAAGACCAATTTTTTGAAAAAATATCCAATATAGCTAAAACATATCTTATTAATATATTTTGATTTAAATCTTTTTTCTCATCTATAAAAACTGGTATATTATATTTATCAAAAACAATTTTACAATCTAAAGAATATTCATCTAGATTATTAGAAATAATTGCAATTTCATTATATTTATAATTTTCTTCTTTTACCAATCTTAAAATTTCAGTAGCAATATATTCCATCTCAGAATATGAATTATTTGCTAAAAAAAGTTTAATATTTTTAGGATTTTCTTTATATGATTTAAATTTTGCATTTGTCAAAGCTTGCTCTAAAAATTTTAAATCATCATTTTGTAATCTTAAATTATCTTTACATTCACTTAATTCTATTTTTTGAGAATTTTTATTAGCAATATCAACTAATTTTTTAGCAAAAATTTTATTAAAATAAAATAAATCAAGTTCTTTATCTCCTGGATATAAATTATCAGTTGAAATAGCAATAGTAACTTTTTTGGCTTTTTTCAATAATTCTTCAAATACTTCATATTCTTGTGGAGTAAATCCGAATAAAATCATCAATATAAATTAAACTATCTTCAAACATTTTAGAATATTTGATTTTTTTTGATATTAAAGTTAATATGTCATTTTCATCAATAAAATTTTCCTTAATATTTTCATTATATTTTTTATAAATTAATTTAACATCTTCAAGCTTTAGTTTTGTATAATTATCAGAAATTTCAATTTCATCTAAAGATTTTTCTGATATATTATGTTTTTTTAGCTCAGTAATCATATTAATTAAAATATCTATATTTTTATCTGATTTTCCTAAGAACTTCAAATTTTTTTCTTCTTTTTTTAAGATATCATAAATTATCATAGCTTTTCCAGATTTCATCAATGTCTGTCTTTTTTCTCTTTCTTGTTCTTCCAATATTCTAAAAGCTAATCTACTCAATGTTAAAACTTGACAATTCATTAATGAATCTACTTCTAATGCTTTAATCAAATTTTGCTCAGCGCTCAAATTGCTTTGTTCTGGCACAATTAAGAAAATCTTTTCATTTGAAAGATTTTCTTTAATATCATTATATAATTTTTGACTTTTTCCAGTTCCACTTTTTCCATATATAATTTCTAACATTCTAATTTCCTTTAATTATATTTTAAAAATCTATGTTTGTTATTATATATCAAATTTCAAATTGCTTTGTCAATGTTTTCATATTAATAATCTGACTCACTTAAAGTAGGATAATTAAATTCTCCGTTACTAACAACATATCCATCTTCTTGATGTGATAAATAAAATGTTGATGAACCTTTTAAGAAATTTGCATATCGTAATTCTTCTGTTAATGTTCCTCTTCCACCTACTATTATAGGATCATCCCAGGTAACATCTACTGCATACCAATTTCCACCTATTAAAACATCATTCCAAGCATGATTTTCAATTTCACCATTTGAATTTTGAGCAACTCCACATACTTCAACACAT
>CALXVK010000016.1 GCA_944391975.1 uncultured Clostridia bacterium | reverse complement strand
CAGAAGAATATGCTGCTGATATCATGGAGTATACAAAGGTTGATTTCGACTACAACGACTGGTGGGACTATTATGAGTATGCTCTTGAATATGAGCAGGCTAATTATTATGTTAATGCAATTTATCAGATTAGCTTGAATGTGTTCAAGGAGCTGAGCGAGGAACTTGAGAAAAAAGGAATTCTTTTCATTGATTCCAAATTTGAATTTGGGCTGGATGAATACGGAAACATCTGTCTTGGAGACGAAGTTGGAACACCAGATTCGAGCAGGTTTGCTCCAGCAGATATCTATGAGAAAACTGGAAAAATTGTGAGCATGGACAAGCAGATTGTGAGAGACTATTGCTCTCAGATTGGCTTTACCGGTGATGATGATCAGGAAATTCCGAAGCTCCCAGATGAGCTTTGGCAGAAAGTGACCGATACCTATGTTCACATAGCAGAACTGCTTTGTGGACGTGATGCGGTTGTAAAAAAGAGATAATTAGTATTTATTTAACTGCAAGTTAATTGCAGTGGCAGAGCTTTTTGAAATGCAATTTCAAAAAGCTTTGCTTTTTTATTTTTACAAAAAAGATTGTAAGTGTATTGACAAAATAAAAAAAGTAAAGTATACTATTAAACGTTAGGTGACTTACAAAAAAATAAATTGAAAGGAAGCGTTATATTATGGAAAAAGAAGAATTTGGAAAAGATAAAAGTATGCTTTATAAGATAAAATCAATTGATAAATTAGCTGATAGAAACCTTTTTTTGAAGGCTGGATGCATCAATAGTGGGGATAGAATTAAAAATATACCAACTAGAAGTCAAATAGAAATTATGCATTATATATTGGATCATATAAATGAAGACGTTTATCAAAGAGATTTAGAAAAAGTTTTGGATTTAAGAAGAGCTACAATTTCAGGAATACTTGGAACAATGGAAAAAAATGGATTTATAGAAAGAACAATAGATAAAAATGATACAAGAATTAAAAAAATTACTTTGTCACCAAAGGCTAAATCCATTTATTTAAAAGGAATGCATTATTTAAAATCATTAGATGAAGTATTAATAAAAGATATTTCAGAAGATGATTTGAAAACCTTTAACAAAGTTATAGAAAAAATGCATAATAATTTAGAAAATAATATAAATAACGTTTTTAAACAATAAGTATTAGTTTATAATTGGGGAATTAATAAATTGAAAGGAGAGTTTTATGCTTAAATTATTAAAATATTTAGAAAAGAAAGATTGGTCTCTTATGTTAGTAATAGTAGTTTTAGTAGTTACTCAAGTTTGGCTTGAACTTAAGCTTCCAGATTATATGTCTGAAATAACAAGTCTTGTTCAAACTGAAGGAAGTCAAATGAGTGAGGTACTATCAAATGGTGGATATATGCTATTATGCGCGTTTGGCAGTTTGATTGCTGCTGCTTTTACTGGTTACTTAACAGCGAGATTATCTTCAAAACATTCATTGATTATTAGAAAAAAATTATTTAATAAAGTTGAAAATTTAGCTTTACAAGAAGTTAAAGGATTTTCAACAAGCAGTTTAATAACTAGAACAACAAATGATATAACTCAAGTTCAAATGCTTATGTCTATGGGACTTCAGTTATTATTAAAAGCTCCAATAACTGCTGTGTGGGCAATTACCAAAATATTAAATAAAGGATGGCAATGGAGTGTTGCAACAGCAGTTGCAGTTGGAATTTTATTAACAGTTATTGGAATTATAATTGCAATAGTACTTCCAAGATTTAAGAGAGTTCAAAAATTAACTGATAAATTAAATAGTGTAACACGTGAGAATTTAACTGGTATACGTGTTGTTAGAGCTTTTAATGCAGAAGATTATCAGGAAGAAAAATTTAAAGAGGCAAATGATAATCTTACAAATCAACAATTATTTAATCAAAAAACATTTGCATTTTTACAACCTGTTATGTATTTAGTTATGTATGGGTTAACATTATCTATTTATTTTATAGGATCATTTTTGATAAGAGATGCAGGAATGGCTGACAAAATAGGAATATTTAGTAATATGGTTGTGTTCAGCTCATATGCAATGCAAGTGATAATGGCATTCTTAATGCTAGCTATGATATTTATGATGTTACCTAGAGCACAAGTTTCAGCAAATCGTATTAATGAAGTTTTAGATACTGATATTACAATAAAAGATGGAAACTTAGATAAAGATATAACTGATGAAAGAGGAACAGTTGAATTTAAAAATGTTTCATTTAAATATACAGATGCTGAAGAATATCTACTTAAAAATATTTCTTTTAAAGCAAATAAAGGTGAAACAGTAGCTTTTATAGGATTAACTGGTTCTGGAAAATCTACACTTATTAATTTAGTACCAAGATTTTATGATGCAACAGAGGGAGAAGTATTAGTAGATGGAGTAAATGTTAAAGATTATAAACAAGAATTTTTGCATAATAAATTAGGATATGTTCCTCAAAAAGCAGTAATGTTTGATGGAACTGTTAAATCTAATGTTGTTTATGGAGATAATGGAAAAGGTGAAAAGTCAGAAGAAAAAATAAAAGAAGCAATTAGAGTTGCTCAAGCAACTGAATTTGTTGAAAAGATGGATGATGGATATGATTCTTATATTGCAAGTGGTGGTACAAATGTATCAGGTGGACAGAAACAAAGACTAGCAATAGCAAGGGCAATAGCAAGAGATCCTGAGATTTATATTTTTGATGATAGTTTTTCCGCATTAGATTACAAAACAGATAGTGTTTTAAGAAAAGAATTAAAGAAATATACAAAAGATGCGACATCATTAATAGTTGCACAAAGAATTGGAACTATTATGAATGCTGATAAGATAATTGTATTAAATGATGGAGAAGCAGTTGGAATTGGAACACATAAAGAATTATTAGAAAATTGTGAAGTTTATAGACAAATTGCTTTATCACAATTATCTGAAAAAGAATTAGGAATAGAAGGGTAGAAAGGAGGTAAAGTTATGGAAGAAAATAAGAATATGAATAGACATCACAGAAATGGTTTTGGAAGAATGGGCGGTCCAAGAGGCGGAACCGGAGAAAAAGCAAAAGATTTTAAAAGTGCAATAAAAAGACTTTTTAGTGAATTAAAGCCATTTAAAATATTAATTACAATTGGTCTTATTGCAGCAGTTGTTAGCTCAATTTTGTCAATAATGGCACCAAATAGATTATCTGATCTAACAGATGAGATATCTAAAGGTTTAGTTGTAAATTCTGAAAATCTTCAAGAACTTGCCTCTACAGTATCTACAAATTTTGCTGAAAATAGTATGCAAGAGATTGAAATAGATGGAATTACAGTTTCGATTGATGATCAAATGAAATTTATGGAAATATTAAGCACAATGAACTTAGAAAGTGAAGAAATTGACACAAATGAATTATATCAAAAAATAGATGAAATGCCTGAGTCAGTTCAAGATGTTGTCAAACCATTTATGAATATAGACAATGTAAAAAGAATTTGTTTATTTTTAGTAGTTTTATATGTGGCAAGTTCACTTTGTAGTTTTGTTCAATCAATATTAATGACAGATGTTGCCAATAATTTTGCAAGAAGCTTAAGAAATAGAATTTCAGTAAAGATAAATAATTTGCCTTTAAAGTATTTTGATAAACATCAAACAGGAGATATTTTATCAAGAGTTACAAATGATGTTGATATGATAGCACAAAGCATGAACCAATCATTAGCAAGTTTGGTAAGTTCAGTTGTATTATTTTTAGGTACTGTTATAATGATGTTTATAACAAACTGGATTATGGCTCTTACTGCTATTGCAGCAAGTTTACTTGGATTTGTTGGAATGTCATTTATATTAAAAAGATCACAAAAATATTTTACTGATCGTCAAACTGAACTTGGTAATTTAAATGGTCAGATAGAGGAAGTTTATTCAGGATTAAATGTTGTAAAAGTATATAATGGAACAAAAGAAGTAGATAAAAAGTTTGATGAATTAAATAAGAAAGTATATATTGCAAATAGTAAAAGTCAATTTTTATCTGGATTAATGCAGCCTATAATGAGCTTCATTGGCAATTTTGGATATGTTGCAGTTTGTATAGTAGGTGCTCTTTTAACAATGAATGATGTTATATCATTTGGTGTTATTGTTGCATTTATGACATATGTAAGATTATTTACATCTCCTTTAACTCAAATAGCTCAATCTATGACATCACTTCAGTCAACAGCTGCTGCATCTGAAAGAGTATTTGAATTCTTAGATGAAGAAGAGATGACATCTCAAGAAAATATTACAAAAGCATTAGATAAAAGCAAAGTAAAAGGAAATATAGAATTTGAACATGTTGTATTTCAATATGACAATAATGATAAACCAACAATAAAGGATTTCTCAGCTATTGCTAAACCTGGTCAAAAGATAGCTATTGTTGGACCTACAGGTGCTGGAAAAACTACTATGGTAAATTTACTTATGAAGTTTTATGAGATTAATTCAGGAGATATAAAAATTGATGGAGTATCAACAAAAGATTTAACTAGAGAAAATGTTCATGATCTATTTACTATGGTACTTCAAGATACATGGGTTTTTGAAGGAAGTGTAAAAGAAAATATAGTTTATAATAGAAAAAATGTGTCTGATGATACAGTAAAAGAAGTTTGCAAAGAAATAGGATTAGACCATTTTATTAGAACTTTACCACATGGATATGATTCAATGATTTCTGAAAATGATAGTATTTCAAGTGGTCAAAGACAACTTTTAACTATTGCAAGAGGTATGATAAAAGATTCTCCATTTTTAATACTAGATGAAGCTACTTCAAATGTTGATACAAGAACAGAAGAATTAGTCCAAGATGCAATGGATAAATTAACAGAAGGAAGAACTTCATTTATAATTGCACATAGATTATCAACTATTAAAAATGCTGATTTAATTTTAGTTATGAAAGAAGGAAATATTGTAGAACAAGGAAACCATGAAGAATTAATAAAATTAAACGGAGCATATGCAGAATTATATAATTCTCAATTTGAATTATAAAATAATTTTAAATAGACATTAGTATTAAATATTAGTGTCTATTTTTTTCTGCAAAATGTAATATTTAATTTTTTTTAATAAATTTTAAAAAAAGACTGTTCAAATTATAAAATTATGATAAAATATGAAGGTAAAATAAAAGAGCAATTTTTGAAATTTTTATACTATAATTTCAGTAAATGCAAAAAAATAATAAAGGAGAGATTTTTATGTCAGATTTAAGTAGTATAGAGGAGAAAATGAAAAAATCAGTTAGTGTTTTTACAGAACAGTTAGCTGAAGTAAGAGCTGGTAGAGCTAATCCAGCAATATTAAATAAGATAAATATTTCATATTATGGAGTTCCAACTCCTATAAATCAAGTTGCAGGAATTTCTGTTCCAGAAGCAAGACTTATAGTTATTCAACCATGGGATACTAGTATTTTAAAAGAAATTGAAAAAGCTATTTTAGCATCAGATATTGGAATTAACCCAAATAATGACGGAAAAGTTATAAGATTAAATTTTCCAGAGCTAACTGAAGAAAGAAGAAAAGATTTAGTAAAAGAAATTAGAAAAACTGCTGAAGAAGCAAGAATTGCTGTTCGTAACTCAAGAAGAGATGGCATGGATATGGTTAAAGATTTAAATAAGAAATCTGAAATAACAGAAGATGAATTAAGAACAGATGAAGACAAGATTCAAAAATTAACAGATAAATATGTTGATGAAATTGATAAGATATTAGAAAATAAAGAAAAAGAAATAATGACTGTTTAAAATAATATAAGCAAATTTGCTTTTTTATGAAATAAAAAATATGGAGAATAATATGATAGATTATAATGAAAATTTTCCAGAACATATTGCTATTATTATGGATGGAAATAGACGTTGGGCAAAAAAGAAAAATTTACCTATAAAATTAGGACATAGAGAAGGTGCAAAAACACTAGAAAAAATTGTAAGACATGCAAAAAAAATAGGAATAAAATATTTAACTGTATATGCTTTTTCAACTGAAAATTGGAAAAGAAGCAAAGATGAAGTTGATGCTTTAATGGAACTTTTACAGAGATATTTAGATGATTTTGCCAAAAAAGCTGATACAGAAAATATAAAAATAGTTGTTTTGGGTGATCCTGAACCATTTAATGAATCTTTAAGAAAATCTATAGATGAAGCTATGGAAAGAACAAAAGATAATACTGGAATAATATTTAATATTTGTTTAAACTATGGCGGAAGGGATGAAATAGTAAAAGCAACTAAAAAAATAGCATCTAAAATCAAAACTGGAGAAATAGATACAGATGATATAACTGAAGATACTATATCTGAAAATCTTTATACAAAAAATATTCCAGATCCAGATTTAATGATAAGAACAAGTGGAGAAATTAGAACAAGTGGATTTTTAATTTGGCAATTAGCATATACAGAGTTTATTTTCTTAGAAAAATACTGGCCAGATTTTGATGAGGATGATTTGGAAAATTGTATAGAAATATATCAAAAAAGAAATAGAAAATTTGGCGGAAATTAAAGTCTAGAAAGGAGATTACTCTGGTGAGTATAAAAAGATTACTAACAGCTATAATTGGATTACCAATTATAATTTTAATATGTATTTTTGGAAATAAATATATAGTAGATGTATTAATAGCATTAGTTGCAATTATATCTTTAAGAGAATATTTTAAAGCTACTTCTAAAGAAATAAAACCTATATCATGGATTGGATATTTATTAGCTGCATGTATTTCACTAATTCATGTTGTTAATTTAGAAATTATATTAATATTTTTATGTATAGCAATTCCTAGTTTATTATTAATTTTATTTTTACATATAATAATTTCAGATATGAAAATCAATTTAAAAGATGTTGCATTTTCATTTTTAGGAATTTTATATATAATTTCTTTTACAGTATTTATTCCTTTAATTTATGGGTTAGATGGTTCAAAAACTGTTGGAATTGTTTCAGATGGAAACTTAGAAAGTTATACATCAACAGCTATAAGTGGTAAATATTTAATTTGGATATTAGTTCTTACAACATGGGGATCAGATATATTTGCTTATTTAATTGGAAGATATTTTGGAAAACATAAATTTAGTAAAGTTAGCCCAAATAAAACAATTGAAGGATGTACAGCTGGAATTGTAGGAGCTATAATTATTACACTTATTTATACTTTTTGTATAAATAAATTTGCAGGCTTAAATTTATCTTATTTAGCTATGGGAATAATAGGATTTATTTTAAGCATAATAGGTCAAATTGGAGATTTTGCTGCATCAACTATAAAAAGATATTTTGATATAAAAGACTTTGGAAACGCATTTCCAGGTCATGGAGGATTTATTGATAGAATAGATAGTGTAATATTTACAGCACCATTTGCATTTTGCTTATTTTTGTTTGTTTTATAATAGGAGGTAAATGTTGAGTTTTATTATTGCTGCTTTAAAAATCATATTTTTATTAGCATTTCTTATATTAATTCATGAACTAGGTCATTTTTTAGTAGCTAAAAAATGCAAAGTAAAAGTTAATGAATTTTCTATAGGATTTGGAAAACAAATATGGTCAAAACAAGGAAAAGAAACAAAATATACAATAAGATTGATTCCTCTTGGTGGCTATTGTAGTATGTTAGGTGAAGAAGAGAATGTTGATGAAGAAGGATCATTTTCAAATAGCTCAGTATTAAAAAGAATTTTAATAGTATTAGCTGGTGCTATTGTTAATATTGTATTTGGATTAGTAGTGTTTTTTATTTTAGCAAGTATTGTTAATCAAAGTATGATAGATGGCTTAATTGTAACTAAAAGATATATTGTTTTATTAGGACAAAGTTTAATATCATTAGTTACTGGGTCTGTAAGCTCTGCAGAATTAGTAGGACCAGTTGGTATTTCTGAAATGGTTGCACAAACAGGTAGTTTATTTGAATTTGTATATTTATTAGCAATTATATCTATTTCACTTGGAATAACAAATTTGCTTCCTATACCAGGATTAGATGGAGGAAAATTTCTAATTTTATTAATAGAAGCTATTAGAGGGAAAAAGATGAATCAAAATACTGAAGCTATTATAACAAGTTTAGGGCTTTTAGTTTTGTTTGGAATTGCTATTGTTATAACATCTAGAGATATAGGAAACTTACTATAAAACAATTAGTATAATTGATATAGAAAGGAACAAATGTAAAAATGAAAAATGAAGAAAATACTCAAGAAAATAAAAAAGAATTATTAAAAATAAAGAAAAAATATTCAATAAAATATGTTTTAACTGCTAAACTTATAGAAGTATATTTAATATTTATATTAGTAATATCTGTTGCATTTTATTCTGGATTAGTGAGTATTGGGATATTTTCTATTATTATATTATTAGCTATAATTATAGCAGTTTTAATTTTGTCAAAAAAGAGTGCAGCCAAAACATTTATGATATTTTATGATGATAAAATTGTTTATAAGAGAAAATTTTTATTTATAGATAAAGAAAAAACTATAAAATACAGTGATGTAAAAGATATAGTGTTTACTTATGGAACAAATTGGTATACAAGAATGTGGCAGAAAATATTTAAATTTGGAAATATTTATGTTTATCCAAAAAAAGGAAATATATTTTCACATGGTATGTTTATAGAAGTTGTTGAAAATATAGATAAAGTTATAAATGATGTAAAAACAGTAATTGGAGATAAAATAAAGTAATGGAAAAATGTATAAATGAAGTGTTTAAAGATTTTGATGTAAATAGTAATATAGCTAAAGCTCAAATTGAAAATATTAATTTATATAAAAAGCAAAATAAATTGCAAATTGATATAATGTCAGATAAACCAATTACAATTGATGAAATTGGTAATTTTGAAAATTATTTACAAAATAAATTTAAAATAAATAAAGCTTTAACAAATATAAAATATAGTGATGTTGAAATTGAACCAAATATAAGTGAAAATTGGAAGAATATTGTTTCATATATAACTCAAAAAGAGCCATTTAGTAAAGCACTTTTAACTAATAGTACAATAAAAATTGATAATAAAAATGTAGATGTTAATTTGAAAATTAAAGGGGCGGAGTTTTTAAATAATAAAAAATTCGATAAAGGTTTAGAACATCTATTTAGCAATATATATAATGATCAATTTCAAGTTAAAATTAATGATGATTTAGAAGAAAATTATTATGAAAATTTCGAGAAAAATATGTTAGAAGAAGAAAAAAGAGCAATAATTGCAAATGAAAATGCAAGAAAAGCTCGGAATTGCTGCTCAAGATGCAGAAATAGAACAATCAATTGCTGCTGAAAAATCAGGTAGTAATTTTGGTGTAGTATATGGAAGTCCATCTAATAGTTCCAAAAAATCTAGTGGCTTTGGACCAGATTATCAAAAATCATCTTCAAACAAAGAACTACCAGAAGGTATGATTTATGGAAGAACAGCTAAAATAAAAGGGACTCCTATTAAAATAACTGATATCTCACCTGATACAGAAAATGTTGTAATAACAGGTGAAGCTATTAGAGTAGATTCAAATGATATGAGATCAAAGCCAGATAAATCAATTCTTATATTTGATGTATATGATGGGACAAGTACTATAACTTGTAAAGCTTTTGTAGATAAAGCAAAATTAAAAGATTATATAAAGAAAATAGATGGAAAAGGTATAAAAATTGATGGAGTTGCTAGATATGATAATTTTGCAAAAGAAATTACAGTAATGGCAAATTCTATATTTGAATCAGAAGGACTTAAAAAATTTAAAAGAGAAGATAATGCAGAGCATAAAAGAGTAGAGCTTCATATGCATACTCAGATGAGTCAAATGGATGGAATTACTCCTTGTGAAGATTTAATAAAAAGAGCAATTTCTTGGGGATGGGATGCTATTGCAATTACAGATCATGGAGTAGTTCAAAGTTTTCCGGAGGCTCATAAATTATTAGAAAAAAATAAGTCTAAAATAAAAGTAATATATGGTGTTGAAGCATATTTTGCTCCAGATAAGGATCCGTGTGTGTTTAATTCAAAAGGACAGAGTATAGATACAGAGTATAGTGTTCTTGATTTAGAAACAACAGGTATTTCATATTTAACTGAAAAGATAACTGAAATTGGAATTATAAAGATTAAAAATGGCGAAATAATAGATACTTTTGAAACATTTGTTAATCCAGAAAAACATATTCCTGAAAAAGTTCAAGAAATTACTCATATTACAGATGATATGGTAAAGGATGCTCCAAAAATAGAGGATGTTTTACCAAAAATGATTGAATTTATAGGAGACAGTGTAGTTGTAACACATAATACAGATTTTGATGTTTCATATTTAAAATATAACTATGAAAAATATGGATATAAATTTAATAATACTTACTTAGACACTTTGAGACTAGCAAAGGCAATGTTCCCAGAATACAAGAGATATAAATTGGGATTGATTGCTGATCATTTAGGAATAGTTGTTGAAGTAGCTCATAGAGCATTAGATGATGTTAAAACTTTAGTTCAAGTTTTTAATAGAATGATAGAAAATGCAAAAGGAAAAAAAGCTACAACAATTGACGATTTTAATAATAAATATGAAACAGACTTTAAAAATCTTCCAACATATCATATGATAATTTTAGCTAAAAATTATGTTGGACTTAGAAATTTATATAAACTAATATCATATTCTCATTTAAATTATTTTTATAAAAAACCTAGAATCTTAAAATCTGTTCTTAATAAATATAGAGAAGGATTAATAATTGGAAGTGCTTGTGAAGCCGGAGAAGTATATAGAGCAATTTTGGAAGGAAAAACAGATGAAGAAATTGAAGAAATTGCAAAATATTATGATTATTTAGAAATTCAACCAATTGGAAATAATGAACATTTAAAAAGAGAAGGAAGAGTTCAAGATGATGAGGCATTAAGAAATATAAATAGAAAAATTGTTGAGCTTGGAGATAGATTAGGTAAACTCACTGTTGCAACATGTGATGTTCATTTTATGGATCCACAAGATGAGATCTATAGAAGAATTTTACAAGCAGGACAAAAATATGATGACGCAGATATGCAAGCACCGTTATATTTAAGAACAACAGAAGAAATGCTTGAAGAATTTAGCTATTTTGGAGAAGAAAAAGCATATGAACTTGTTGTTGCAAATACTAATAAAATAGCTGATATGTGTGAAAAAATTAAGCCAATCTCTGGTGAAAAGTGTCCTCCACATATTCCTGGATGTGAGCAAACAATAAAAGATATTGCATATGAGAAAGCACATAGATTATATGGTGATCCGCTACCTGATATTGTACAAGAAAGGCTTGACAAAGAGCTTGATTCTATTATAAAAAATGGGTTCTCAGTTATGTATATTATTGCACAGAAATTAGTGTGGAAATCTAATGAAGATGGATATATAGTTGGCTCAAGAGGTTCTGTTGGATCTTCATTAGTTGCATATATGGCTGGTATAACAGAAGTAAATTCTTTGCAAGCACATTATAGATGTCCAAATTGTAAATATTCAGATTTTACTGATTATGGATATAAAAATGGTTTTGATTTACCTGATAAAAATTGTCCAAAATGTGGACATAAATTAGACAAAGATGGAATGGATATTCCGTTTGAAACATTCTTAGGATTTAACCGGAGATAAGGAACCTGATATAGACTTAAACTTTTCAGGAGAATATCAAGCTAAAGCACATAAATATACAGAAGTAATATTTGGAAAAGGAACTACATTTAAAGCTGGAACTGTTGGTACAATTGCTGATAAAACAGCTTTTGGATATGTAAAAAATTATTATGAAGATAGGCATATCCCAGTATCAAATGCTGAAATCTCAAGGTTATCTAAAGGATGTACTGGAATAAAAAGAACTACAGGTCAGCATCCAGGAGGAATTATAGTTGTTCCAAAAGGAAGAGAAATTTTTGAATTTACACCTGTTCAACATCCAGCTGATGATCCAAATTCAGATATTGTAACAACTCATTTTGATTATCATTCAATAGATCAGAACCTTTTAAAATTAGATATTCTTGGACATGATGATCCAACAATGATAAGAATGCTTTATGATATTACTGGAATAGATCCAACTAAAGTTCCATTAGATGATAAAGAAACAATGAGTATTTTTTCATCAACTGATGCTTTAGGTGTAACGCCTGAACAAATAAATTCACAAGTTGGAACTTTTGGAGTTCCTGAATTTGGTACAAAATTTGTTAGAGGAATGCTTGTTGATACAAAACCAAAAACATTTAATGAATTAATAAGTATTTCTGGATTATCACATGGTACTGATGTATGGTTAAATAATGCTCAAGATCTTATAAATCAGGGAATTGTAACATTAAATGATGCAATATGTTGTCGTGATGATATTATGATTTATTTAATTAAAAAAGAATTGCCACCAAATACAGCATTTAAAATAATGGAAACAGTTCGTAAAGGTAAAGCATTAAAAGACCCAGAAAAATGGGCAGAATTTAAAGCAGTTATGAAGGAACATGATGTTCCTGATTGGTATATTAAATCATGTGAAACTATTAAATACATGTTTCCAAAAGCACATGCTGCAGCTTATGTTACAAATGCATTTAGAATAGCTTGGTTTAAAGTTCATGAGCCTTTAGCATATTATGCGGCATTCTTTTCAATAAGAGCTGATGAATTTGATAGTGAATATATGATTTTTGGAAAAGACAAAGTAAAAAATAAAATGAAAGAAATAGATTTTGCTGGAAATAGTGCATCACAAAAAGATAAAGGAATGTATACAATTTTAGAATTAGTTTTGGAGATGTATGAAAGAGGTTTTGAATTTCTACCTATTGATTTATATAAATCTCATAGTACTAAATTTTTAATTGAAGAAGGTGGAATTAGACCACCACTTAATAGTATTCCAGGATTAGGAACAGTTGCTGCAGAAGGAATATATTCAGCAAGACAAGAAGAAGAATTTGAATGTATAGATGATTTACAGATGCGTGCAAAAGTTGGAAAATCGGTAATTGAGCTTTTGCAAAAATTTGGATGTTTAAAAGGAATGACTCAAAGTAATCAATTATCTTTATTTGTATAATGGGACATTGGGACGGTTCTCTTGTCCTACTTTTTAAAATGGGACATTGGGACGGTTCTCTTGTCCTACTTTTTAAAATAATGTGAGGAGAAATATGGGAGAAGATATTTATATTTGGCAGACCCCAGAAGGTCATAGATATATTTTATTATATTTTATAATAATTAACTTAATTGGTGTTGGAATAATGGCTTTAGATAAATATAAAGCAGAAAAAGGATATTGGAGAATTCCAGAAAACACTTTATTTTTAGTTACAATTTTAGGTGGAGGAATTGGTACAATATTTGGAATGTACAAATTTAGACATAAAACTAAAAAAATGAAATTTGTAATAGGTTTTCCAACTATTTTGATTATTGAAATTATTTTAATGCTTTATTTAATAATAAGAGGTACATTTTGGGTGTAAAATATTTTTTTATTTTAAAAGATACTTAAGCTTTTCTCTTAAGTATCTTTTTTTAGTATTTAAATATTAAAAAAATACAAAAAAGTGTTTGACAAACAAAAATTTATATGATAAGATGTTTGCAGTAAAAAAATAGAACAAATTTTTAATCTTTTTAAAGAGAGTAAATATAAAAAATAAAGGAGGAGAATTAGATGGGCAGAAAAAAAGATCCAGATGCACTAAATAAAAGGGAGAAAGCTATATTAAAATATATAGAAAAGGAAGTAAATGCAAATGGTTATCCACCTTCAGTAAGAGAGATTGGTAAAGCAGTTGGATTAAAATCAACAGCTACTGTACATGGCTATATTGCAAAACTAGAAGAAAAAGGTTATGTAAAAAAGGAATCTCAAAAAGGTAGAACATTAAAATTGTTAAAAGGTGGAGCAAATCAATCATCTAAGAATAATGATAAACCAGTATATAATGGAAAAGAATTAGTAGATGTTCCTGTTATTGGAAAAATAACTGCTGGAGAACCAATATTAGCATTTGAAAATGTAACAGATACATTTCCAATTCCACTTGATTTTGTTGGAAACAGTGAAAGTTTTATGCTTGTTGTAAGAGGAGAGAGTATGATTGAAGCTGGAATTTTAAGTGGAGATTATATTTTGGTTAGAAAACAAAATGCAGCAGAGAATGGTGAAATTGTAGTTGCTCTTATTGGAGATGAGGCAACAGTAAAAACATTTTATAAAGAAAAAGATCATATTAGATTACAACCAGAAAATTCAACAATGGATCCAATAATAGTTCCAACATGTGAAATTTTAGGAAAAGTAATAGGTGTATTTAGAAAAATGTAATAAATAAAAAGTGAGGCAAAATTTTATGCCTCACTTTTATATTTTATTTTAATTCAACTATTGTGACTCCCATTTCTCCTTCACCAAATGTTCCTAATCTAAAAGATTTAACATGCGGGTTAGTTCTTAAAAATGCGTGAATTCCCTTTCTTAAGGCACCAGTACCTTTTCCGTGAACTATAGATACTTGATTTAAACCTGCTAAATAACAATTGTCTAAATATTTATCAATTGCAAAACATGCTTCATCAACATTTTGACCAATAACATTTATTTCTTGAGAAACGTTTTTCTGCGTAATAGTTCTTTTTACACTTCTTAAATTTTGATTTTTATTTTCTTTTGAATTGGACTTTCTTAAATCTTCTAATTTAAAATTTGTTTTAATAATTCCAATTTGTACAGTTACATCTTTTTCACCAATATTTATTATAGTTCCTGTTTGATTTAATTTTGGAATATATACTTCCATATTTAATTTTAATTCTTCTTTAGATATCGCTTGTTGATTAGAAAATTTGTTATTTATAGAATTATTAGAGATATTTTTTATCTTTGTATTTAAATTTTTTCTAAGTTCATTTGCTTGTTTTGAAGAATTTGAATTTTCTATATTTTTAATAATTTCGTCAGCATCTTCTTTTGCCTCTATAAGTATTGAAGAAGCTTTTTCTTTAGCTTTTTGAATAATAGAGTTTTCTTTTAAAGAAATTTCATCCAATTTTTGCTTAGCTTTTTCTTCTAGTATTTTAGTTTGTTGAGATTTTAATATAATTTCATTTTTTTCTTTTTCAATCATTCTTTTATCATCATAGATCTCTTTTAAAAGATTTTCAAAATCTATATGATTTTCTGTTAATTTTGATTTTGCATTATTTATAATTTCATTTGGAATTCCTAATTTTTCACTTATTGCAAAAGCTTGGCTAGTTCCTGGTATTCCTATTAATAATTTATAAGTAGGAGTAAGAGTTTGTAAATCAAATTCTACACATGCATTTTCAAATCCTTTTTCTGTTATTGCAAAATTTTTTAGTTCAGGATAGTGAGTAGTAGATATACAAAGAGTTCCTCTTTTATTTAATTCTTCTAAAATACTAATAGCTAAACTTGCACCTTCTAATGGATCTGTTCCAGAGCCTAATTCATCAAGCAAAACTAGGCTATTAGATGTTGCATTTTTTAGTATTTTAGCAATTTTAGTTATATGAGATGAAAATGTACTTAAAGAATCTTGAATACTTTGTTCATCACCAATATCTGCAAAAATATTATCAAATATATAAATAGAGCTTCCTTCTTTTGCTGGAATATTTATTCCACTCATTGCCATAATGATTAATAAACCAACTGTTTTTAATGTAACAGTTTTTCCACCAGTATTAGGACCTGTTATAATTAGTGAAGTGAAATCTTTTCCAATATATATATTATTTTTTATAGCTTTTTCTTTATCTAATAATGGGTGAGAACAACTTATTAAATTTATTTCCTTATTATCTGAAATTTTAGGCATTGAACCATTTATTGATATTGAATATTTAGCTTTAGCAAATATAAAATCAATTAAACCAATTAAGTTTAAATCATTACTTAGTTGTTGCGTTATTTCTGAAAATAGTAAAGATAATTTTTGGAGAATTTTTTGAATTTCTTTATTTTCTTCAAATCTCAAATTATTTATTTCATTATTTAATTCAAAAATAGTTAAAGGTTCTACAAATATAGTTGAACCACTACTTGAAATATCATGGGTAAAGCCTTTTATTTGTGAACGATATTCAGATTTAACTGGAATTACAAATCTATCATTTCTAAGTGTTACTATAGGTTCTTGCACATATTTTTGATTTAATAGTTTTGAAAGTTTATCTCTTATTTCTTGTTCTTTATTTACTATATTTCTTCTTATAGAACAAAGAGTAGAAGAAGCTTCATCAGATAATGTGTTTTCATCTATTATAGATTTAAATACCGTTTCTTGAATTCCAATATTTGTGTACAGATTATCAAATAAAGGAGTTAAGGCAGTGAAATTTGTCATATCTATGTCATCATTGAAATAATATGTTTTTAGATTATTCGCAAGTTTTAATATGTTTGCTAAGTCTAAAAGATATTTACATGACAATGTATTTTGACTTTCTATTTTTTTTAAATATGGTTTTATGTTTTCAATTTCGTAAATAGGTAGATTACCCTTTCTATAAATTAATGTTTCAGCCTCTAAGTTTTGTTTTCCAGCTTTTTCTATATCTTGTTTTTTACTCATTGGAGATAAAGATAAAGCCATTTCTTTACCTAAAAATGTTATAGCATATTCACTTAAAATTTCTTTTACTTTTTTTAATTCTAGTTTTTCATAATATTTTTCTTCCATAATGGCTATAGTATAGCATATAACAAGGTTTTTTACAATAAAAAAATAAAGAAAAAATGTCTAAAAATGCTATTGATTTTTTTTTTGATTAATAGTATTATGATAATTAATTGATATACTGTTTTTTATTTTGAGGTAGAAAGGACATACAATAATGATTGAATTTAAAAATGTTTCAAAAATCTATGTTACAGGCACTGAAGCTGTTCATAATGCAACATTTACTATTGAAAAAGGTGAATTTGCATTTTTAGTTGGAACTTCTGGATCTGGTAAATCAACTTTAATAAAATTAATTTTAAAAGAAGAAGAAGCGAGTCGTGGAAATATAATAATTAATGGTAAAGATATTACATATTTAAGACAGAAAAGAGTTCCATATTTACGTAGAAGTATGGGAGTTGTTTTTCAAGATTTTAGACTTTTACCTGATAAAACTGTTTATGATAATGTTGCTTTTGCGATGCATATTGTAAGAGCAACTCCAAAACATATAAGAAGACAAGTTCCTATGGTACTTTCTTTAGTAGGCTTGAGCAATAAAGCTAAAATGTATCCAAATGAGCTATCTGGTGGTGAGCAACAAAGAGTTGCTTTAGCAAGAGCTTTAGTTAATAATCCATCAATGATTATTGCTGATGAGCCAACAGGAAATCTAGATCCTGAAACAGCTTGGGATATTATGAATCTATTAAATGAAATTAATGCAAGAGGAACAACTGTTGTAATGGCAACACATGCCAAAGATATAGTTAATAAGATGAAAAAAAGAGTAATACAAATAGATAAAGGCGTTATTATAAGAGATGATAAGAGAGGTGGATATAGTAGTGAAGTTTAATAGTTTTACATATTTAATAAGTGAAGGAATTAAAAATGTATTAAAAAATAAAAAAGCAAGTATGGCATCTCTTGTAACAATGATTTGTGCAATGATTATGTTTGGAGTTTTTTTCGTACTTGGAGAAAATGCAAATCATGTTGTAGAGCAAGTTTCAAGTTCACAAGGAATAGAGGTGTTTATTGTAAATGAAGCAACTGATGAAGAAATAAATAAATTAGAGTCAGATATATGGTCATTAGGTGATAAAATAGCTACTGTAACATTTGTTTCTAAACAAGAAGCATTGGAATCTATGAAAGAACAATTAGGGAGTGATTCTGATTTATTAGATATTTATGAAGGAGATAACAATATTTTTCCAGCATCATTTATTGTAACTCTTTCAGATTTATCATATTCAGCTGAAGTTGAACAACAAATTTGGGAGATGGATAATGTAAAAGATATTACAAGTAGTGATCAAACTATTGATACTTTGATTAAAATTGCAAATGGAGTTAAAATAGCTATTGGTGTTATTTTTGTTTTTTTAATTATAATTGCAATAACTATTATATCAAATACTATTAAACTTTCTGTTCATGCAAGAAGAAAAGAAATTTCAATTATGAAATATGTTGGTGCTACAAATGGATTTATTAGAGGTCCATTTATTATTGAAGGTATTCTTATTGGAATTGTTTCGTCAGCTCTTACTTTATTAATATTAGGAACTGGTTATGATATTATTATAGAAAAAATAGGAAATTCAAGTGTACTTCAAGTTATGGGAATTCAATTATTACAATTTAGTGATATGCTTCAAGTTATTACAATTGTTTTCTTAGCATTAGGAATAGGAATTGGTGTTATAGGAAGTAGTATTTCAATGAAAAAATATTTGGAAGTTTAAGATATATAAAAAGAAAGGAGTGATAGTTATGAAAAAGATAAAAAAAACAGTGATACTTTTTTTAACTATCACTATTTTATTTTCAAGTACAAATATGTTTGTATTTGCAGAGGATACACTAGAAAATACTAATATAGATAATACAACAACAAATACATCCGAGAATTCAACAGAAAATACTTCAGAAAATGAGGAAACATCTGAGATTGATGATTTAAATATGCAAAAAGAAGCTTTAGAAGCTGCAGTTAGTGAAAGTGAAAGTCAAATTGGCATAGTCGAAGACCAAATTTCAGCAGCTCTAGCAGAAGTAGAAACTTTAAGTTTACAAATTTCAGAAAAAAGAGAGGAAATTAGTAATTTAGAAGCAGAAGAAGAAGCGCTTATGATATATATTGAAGAAGCAGAGACAAGTTTGGCAGAATATACAGAAAAATATGAGACTCAAAAGGCATTACTAGAGAAAAGATTAGTTGCTATGTATGAAATGGGAGAAGTAAAATATTTAGATGTTTTACTTAATTCAGAGAGCTTATCAGATTTTTTGTCACGTTATTATTTAGTATCTGAAATTACACAATCAGATTATGAACTAGTATCAAGTGTAAGAGAAAACAAAGAACAAATGGAATCTTTAACAGAGAGCTTAAAAGAGAAAAAAGAAGAATTAGAACAAGATAAAATAGATAAAGAAAAATATGAAATTTCTTTATCTAATATGGAAATTCTAAAAAACAATAAAATAAATCAATTAAATGCAGAAGAGTTAGCTATTTACCAACAAATTGAGCAATATAAAACAGAAATAGAAAGTATTGAAACAGAAATTAAGCAAATTGCATTACAAAATATAGGGGAAATTTATATAGGTGGAACGATGATTTGGCCAACTCCTGGATATACAACAATTACATCAAATTTTGGCATGAGAACACATCCAATCACTGGTATTTACAAATTACATACAGGTGTTGATATTGGCGCACCATATGGAGCTATGTTTGTTGCGGCTAATGATGGAGTTGTTGTAAAGGCTGAGATGAATTCTGCCTATGGAAATATGGTTATGATTGATCATGGTGGAGGTGTTATGACTTTATATGCACATGGCTCAGAAATTTTAGTAGAAGTTGGTCAGACTGTAACTCAAGGGACAGCTGTATTAAAAGTTGGCTCAACAGGTTATTCTACAGGTCCACATGCTCATTTTGAAATAAGAATAAATGGGGAGTATGTTAATCCTTTAGATTATATTTCACCAGATAATGGAGAATCTTCAGAAGAAAATGAAGAAATTGTAGTTGAATTAAACTAAAATATTTTAATTAATATAAGAACTTTGCTATAAAAACATAAATTAAATGGACTGCAAGGAGGAACTAATGAAGAATAAAATAATAAAAATTACATATATTTTTATTATATTTGGAATAGTAAGTTTTAATATTATATTAAGCTATTTTGTATATGCTATTACAGAGACTGATTTAGAGAATCAAATTTCAGATATTGATAATCAGATTAATCAAACTAATACTGAAATTGCACGGATTGGAAAGTGAAATGACAGACGCATTAGAACAAATTAATAGATTAAATATACAAATTGCTGAATACGAACAAGAAATATCAGATATAGAAGATGAATTAGATGAAGCAAATCAAAATTTAGAAGAGAAACAAGCAGAATTAGAAGAGGCACAAAAAGAATATGAAAAAAGTAAAGAAATTGTTGGCGAAAGACTTGTTGCAATGTATGAAACAAGTAAAACAACATATTTAGATGTGTTAGTTGGTTCAAAAGATTTATCTGATTTTCTGTCAAAATATTATATGCTTAAGCAAATTGCTGAATATGATGAAGAATTTTTAAATACTTTAACGATATCGAAAAACAAACTTCAAATTGAAACTACAGCTACTGAAGAAGTAAAAAATGAAGTTGAAACTGTAAAAAATAGACTTACTTCAAAACAAGGATCTTTGGAAGTTTTAGTTTCAGATAAATCAAATTTAATATCAACATTATCTGCACAGGAACTCGAACTTCAAGAGCAATTAGAACAATTTGAAGAAGATAAAAAAAGTATTCAAGCTGAACTTGAAGAGTTGGCTAAACAAAATGCAATAAAGGCTTCTGTTACGCCAAGTACATGCGGATATATTTCACCACTTTTAGGAAAAACTGCAAATAATATAACAACTGGCTATAAAGGATATGTTGGACATACAGGAGTTGATTTTGCGGTTGAGAGTGGTACTGAGGTATTAGCTGTTAAATCAGGTACAGTTGTTATTTCTGATGCATTAAAAAATTCTAATGGTTCTTATAGAAGTTATGGAGAATATGTTGTTATAGATCATCATGATGGAACTATGACTCTTTATGCGCATGGAACAGCAGATTCTAGAACTGTTAAAGAAGGAGATGAAGTTGAAGCTGGTCAAGTAATTATGCTTAGTGGTTCAACTCGGAAATTCTACGGGACCGCATCTACATTTTGAAGTAAGAATTAATGGAAAATGTGTAGATCCAACCCCATATTTGCCATAGCTATAATAAAAATCAGTGATATGCATATCTTGTTGATTTTCTTAGAATATGTAATGAGTATAATATTTAATTTATAGAAAGGAAAGTTTTATCAAATGGAAGGACCAATAAAAAATAATAAAGAATTAAAAGGAGAAGAAAGTAATAAAGTTATTACTGAAGAAGAATTTGAATATGCTAATAAACAGTGGAGATATAAAACTATTGCATGGGTTTTTGTTTTTGTTATTATTTCTATTATTTTAACATCTTCAATTACATATTGGGTTGCAGTTGGAAGTAAATATAATAATTTATATCAAGCAACATCTGATATAGATTCAACTGAAACTGTTGAAGCTTCAGAAACAATTTCTGATATATCAACTATACTTAATTCTTTTGCAGAAGTAATAGATGAAAATTATATAGGAGATATAAATAAAGAGACACTTATTGATTCAACAATAAAAGGATTTGTCTCTGGAATTGGTGATGAATATTCAGAATATATGACAGCAGCAGAATGGGAAGATTATCAAAGTTCTGCTCTTGGAAATTATTGTGGAGTTGGAATTTATATGTCAACAGATGAAAATGGTAATATTGTCGTTGTATCAACTATAAAAGGTACACCAGCAGAAGAAGTAGGGGTTCAATCAGAAGATATTATTACAGCGATAGATGGAGTATCAACAGAAAATATGACTACAACAGATGCTTCTAATGCGGTTAAAGGCGAAGAAGGTACAGATGTTACAATAACTATATATAGAGATGGAGAATATATAGATTATACAATGACTAGAAGCTCTATAAAAGTTTACCATGTAGAATCAGAAATGTTAGATAATGAAATTGGATATATTTCACTTCTTACATTTGATGAAGGTTGTAGTGAAGAATTTGAAACTCACATGGACGATTTGATTAATCAAGGAGCAACAAAAATTATTTTTGATTTAAGGTATAATACAGGTGGCCTAGTTGATGAAGCTCTTAACATTGTTGATTTATTCGTGGATAATGGTGTTACAACTTTAATAGAAATGGATAGCAAAGGAAACGAAACTGTAACTAAATCTGAAACAGACAAGAAATATGATGTGGAAATGGTTGTTCTAATTAATGAATATACAGCAAGTAGTTCTGAAATTGTTACAGGAGCATTAGTTGATAATGGAGTTGCAGAAACTGTAGGAACTGTTACTTACGGAAAAGGTGTAATACAAAATGTTTATAGTTTATCTGATGGAAGTGTTCTAAAACTTACTACAGCAGAATACTATACACCTAATAAAAATAAAATAAATAAAGTTGGTATAACACCAGATTATGAGGTTGAACTTGATACAACAGATGCAGAAGATGGAACTGTAGTAGATACTCAATTAGAAAAAGCTAAGGAAATATTAGAATAAAAAATATATAAGGAAATGAGAAAAACTCTCATTTTCTTTTTTGATATTTTTAGTTTTGCTATTGCTAAATATAATATTTTACGTTATAATAATTAAATATATTAAAAAAGGAGGAGCCCAAAATATGGCTAAGGTTTTAAAAGATATTTCAAGAACATTTAACGAATTTTTATTAGTACCAAATTTAACAGATGAAAGATGTATACCAGAAAATGTAAGCTTAAAATCACCGTTAGTTAAATTCAAAAAAGGAGAAGAACCAAAATATAGTGCAAATGTTCCTTTTGTATCTGCTATAATGCAAGCTGTTTCAGGAGAAAAAATGGCAATAGCATTAGCACGTGAAGGAGGATGTTCATTTATTTTTGGATCACAATCTATAGAGTCACAAGCTGCCATGGTAAGAAATGTAAAAAAATATAAGGCTGGTTTTATTACAAGTGATTCTAATGTAAAAGAAGATACAACAATAAGAGAATTATTAGGATTAATAGAAGAAACAGGTCATTCCACTGTTATGATAACAGAAGATGGAACTCCTAAAGGTAAATTTTTAGGCTTAGTTACAGATAAAGATTTTAGAATTTCAAGAGTTGATTTAGAATCAAAAGTATCAGAGTATATGGTTCCAAAAGAAAAAATAGTTTGTGCTCATAAAGGAGTAAGCCTTCATGAAGCAAATGATATAATATGGGATAATAAAATTAGTTGTTTACCAATTATAGATGATAATGGAAATTTGGATAGTTTAGTATTTAGAAAAGATTATGAATCAGATAAAGAAAATCCAAACTCTTTATTAGATGAAAATAAAAGATTTGTTGTTGGAGCCGGTATTAATACTAGAGATTATGAAAAAAGAATTCCAGCTTTGGTCGAAGCAGGTGTTGACTTAATTTGTATGGACTCTTCTGATGGATATTCAGTATGGCAAAAAAACACTATTGACTGGGTTAGAAAAAATTATGGAGATTCAGTTAAAATTGGTGCAGGAAATGTAGTAG